>DATLTB010000029.1:0-14995 GCA_035533815.1 Chitinophagaceae bacterium | reverse complement strand
TTAAATATTTTATTGATCAAAAAAGAAATCATAAAATATTAGTTTTGAAAGGAAATTTGGAAGTTTGGATTATAGCGACATGTAAAAAAAGTACAATTAATATGGAAGAATTCGGCTTACCCCAGAGAGCCGATGAACTTCATGAAGTGATTAATAACCGCTTATCTGCTTTTGGAAAATTAGTGGACTCCCTGAATAAAAATTCTGAGTCTTTTGATAAACTAACCGAATGGCTAAAGGTAAATCCACAATAGTATCCAAACCTGGAGGTTACAGCCCTGTAGGCTTAATTTCAAATCAATTTTAAGGATAATAAGTGCATACTAAATCGACAACAGGGGCAATGATTTGATCCTGATCTGTAAAGTTGAAAAAATTAGCTTGCTGACCCCTATTTGCGGTTTATCACACTGTTCAGGGTAGTGCTTCCGATTAACTGGTCAGATCTACCGCCCAGGGATCGGTAATATACGAGGATAGTATAGTTATTTTCGGTTCCCCACCAGTCCCCTTCGGTGTAGGTTGTCACTAATGAATCTCTTCCCGGATCGATCAGTCCGTATATATAATTGTAGTACCCTTCCTTGAGGTAAAGGCTGCCTTCATAAGCCTGTTTTTCCGGATTATATACCATTTTGTCCTGATCATTGCATTCATAATTTGTCAGTTCTCCGAATATGTACATGCTGCTTGTTCCATAGGGTTCTGTAGCCGGAAATATGAAATGCACCAGGGCATAATCCCCTTCATAATCGGGATTGTAACCCTGTTTGATCAGTTCCGGAATAAACATCCCGTTGATATCCCGATAAGTCTGATAGTTGATATTAGACCGGGAAGGATCCGGATATACATACACATCCGTGCTGTCCGTATGGCTCACCACCTGCCGTACCCGTTCGGTACTCATATGCAGGCTCCGCATATCCAGGATACGCCATTCTTTCATGCCCGGGAATATGCAATCGCTCTCCGTATTATATTGCAGTTCATTTCCCTGAATGAAGGTAGGCTGTATACCACTGATCGCATTGTCCCAGCGGTAGTCCTGGAGGATGAATACCTTGATCTGGTCCGGGGCATCGGAAATATTCAGACTACCCATATTTATACTGAAATTGACTTTCTGTCCGGTCTGGTACAGGCGGGGATTGATCGGCTGCTGTATGAATCCCGCTATGGAAGCCTTAGGATCCACCACCAGCAACCTGCGGGTGAGCACCAGCTGGCTGGTATCATCGTTGAGATAGATTTTCAGTAAATAATTCCCTGAACGTTTGGGTTGGCAGCTGCTGTTCGGTATATCCAGGGTGTAGTGGGTATATTTTTGGAGGGTACCATTGGAAAACCGGTAATTCTCCAGCCGGTTATCCGCAAATCCCTGCAGGTAATCGAACGGACTCAGTTCAGAAGGGGTCCAATCTGCATTGCAAAGTTCCAGGGTATAATAATAGTCCTTAACATCCCCGTCCAGGTCATCAAAACTGAGTTCAGCCACCTGACTGCCATTTAATCCGATGATGGGATAAGAGAGGGGGGATCCGGCCAGGATAAGCCTGACTGTCTTGATATTGGGTGCATAAACATGATCCGGAGTGACCCAGTTGACCTGGGACCGGGCAGAAAATCCATTCAGCAGGAAAAATAATATTACAAATAATTTATTCATGATTATTCAGCAGGAAGACTGAAAGTACAAACAATTCAGCAGGATGATTATTGTATCGGAGCATATTTAATCCGGAATTACTATTGATCCGAACCCATTAATTCATTAGAAACCCGATATAATTTCTGGAAGGTGGCTCTACATGAGCTGTCCAACGCCTAACTATTTAACTATTTGCAGCGGACAACTGATCAGCCAATAAATGATTAAAATGGGGTCTTCCCTGAATACCATGGAACAAAAACTGGAAATTAATTGGGGGTTGAAAAAGAATTACTGATGCTCATTTGCGGAAAACGAAAGATCATTGACCCTGTAAGGACAGCGTCCCCCGCTTCATGTCCAGAACCCACAAACCCAAATAGCGCCAGATATCCAAAAGTTCGGGTCCGAAATCCGAGAAGTGGTAGCTCTTATTCCAGGTATTTGACTCAACATGTCCGGAAGAAGCAGGGGCAAATAGATCCTCTTTTATCCAGGAAAGGGTTTTGGTACCTTGGATTTTATATTTCTGATATACGACAATTTGAAATGCGCCGATCAGATAGGCATTCCATACAAGTAACGGGAAATATAATAGATTTGATGCGGCTTCAGGCCTTTACCGGATATATTGAGCCTTTCCACTTTCATAGCGCGCAGAATCTCGTTTTCCCGGGAAAAGACTTTTTCCCGTTTCATCATTAATATTGCCCTGATCGCCACTGCCCTTAGCGTGGGAGTCATGATCGTGTCCACGGCCCTGGTAAACGGATTTCAGCATGCGGTCAGTGAAAAGGTCTTCAGCTTCTGGGGTCATATTCATATCATCCGTTATGAACCCAATGCCAATCCCTTAACTGAAGAAACACCTATCCGGGCCAATGACACCCTTTTACAGGCCATAACCTCCCTCCCCCAGGTCAGCCGGGTGAATGAATTCACCATCAAATCAGCGATCCTTAAAACAAAGCAGGATTTCAGCCAGGTCATCTTCAAAGGGGTAGGTCCGGATTATCACTGGCAGGATTTTTTACCCTACCTCATTAAAGGCAAAATCCTGCATTTACCCGACAGCGGCTATTCAGACCGGATCATCATCTCCAGTTATATTGCCAAAAGACTAAAGCTAGATGTGGGAGACCGGGTCATTATATACTTCATCAAGCAATCCGGTAACCCGCTTATGGCGAGGCGCCTTACCGTATGCGGAATTTACAAGACCGGTATCGGTGAATATGACCGGATTTATATCCTGGGCGATCTGAGGCTGATTGCCAGGATCAATGGCTGGCCCCCCGGTGAAATCGGAGGTTATGAAGTCTTCCTCCGGGATTACCACCAGATGGATACCCTGCGTAATTACATTTTCTATAACCTGCTTCCTCAGGCCTATACGGCTATGACCATACACCAGATCTATCCCAATATCTTTGACTGGCTCAATTTGCAGAAAACCAATGGTACCATCGTCATCATCATCATGAGTATTGTAGCCATCATCAACATGATTACTACCATCCTGATCCTGATCCTGGAAAGAACCAATATGATCGGTATCCTCAAATCCCTCGGGATGTCTAACTGGAAGATCCAGCAGATTTTCATTAACCAGGCATCCTATATTGTATTTTTTGGGGTGGTAGCCGGAAATATCTTCGGTCTCGGGCTGGCCCTGCTCCAGAAAAAGACCGGCTTTTTCAAATTACCCGAGAAAACCTATTACATCCCCGTGGCGCCAATCGATATACACTGGGGGGAAATTATTGCCATTGATGCAGGAGCCCTGCTGATCTGTTTTATAGTGCTCATGATCCCTTCCTTGCTGGTCAAGTCCATTTCCCCGGTAAAAGCTATCCGATTCAAATAATCATTCCATGCACAATCTGGAACAAATGATGCCAGCCGCTACGGCTGCATTAAGGGATTGGGCATGACCCAGGCGGGGAACTGTAACCCGGTGGGTGCAGGCCAGGGCAAGTTCAGGGGTTAATCCCCTGGATTCATTGCCGATCAGGATCAACCCTTCTTTCACCCGATGGAAGGCGTTAATATCGATGCCATTCAGCACTGCTGCAAAGGAACTGATACCCGGATGCTCCTGAATCAGTGATCCCAGGTTCGTTTCCATGATTTCCACCCTTGCAATGCTGCCCATGGATGCCTGCACAGTCTTCGGACCATAGGGGTCTGCGCAACCGGAAGAACAGTATAGGTTCCTTATTCCAAACCAGTCCGCGGTCCGGATCAGCGTTCCCATATTGCCCGGATCCTGGATGTTTTCCAACAGCAGGCTGAGCATCCCCCGGGGAGATAAATTGGTGGTGGCGGGAATCTCCGCCACCACCAGCACGGAATGGGGGGTGGTGAGCAAACTGATCTGGGATAGTTCCTGATGGGTGATTCCCTGTATCTGCAATCCCGGTTTTTGATCAAGGGTAAGGCTATTTGCCCCGATCCAGGAATCCAGGGCATACAAGGCGGAAATACGAAGATGCCCTGAACTCAGGATTTCTGAGGCGATCTTATCTCCTTCTGCGACAAACTGGCTGAATTTTTGACGGTATTTTTTATGCCTTAATGACTGAATATATTTAATTTGCGCCCTTGATAGCATAATAGTGGAATTGCCCTCAGGCCCCCTGCATCCGGTTAATTGATGTTTCCGGGAAAGCAGGCCAGAACCCGCAGCCGTTAAAAATAGCCTTTTTCCTGAAGAAGCATCCGACATTCCCGATCAGCCATAATACCCAGCGAAGCATTGCAGGCAAATATTTGCATATCGGACTTCAGGCTGTGAAGGATTTTCCGCTTGCTAAGCCCGAGGGCGGGTGTTCATCCTACTTCCATATTATATTACGACTTGGATTGCCTTGTTTCGTACTGGGAATCCTGCTATGCTCCTGTTCCAATACAAAGTTCATTGCTAAAAACAGTTCCCTTTTGGTCGGTAATGACGTGGAACTTAAGGGGGATGTATTGGTTTCGGATAAAGAAACCCTGAAAGAAAACCTGCAGAGTCCGGATATCATCCTGCAGCAACCCAATTACAAAACGGCCAGGATTGCCCGGGTAGGACTATACTTATATAACCATTACGATTCCAGCAGCAGGACAAATAAATGGTGGTCCTGGGCGATCAATCATACCTGGATCAAACCGCCGGTGCTCTATGATTCGGTAAAAATGGCCGGCACCCTGAAAAATATGGTTGCCTATTTGGCCAATGAAGGGTTTTTCCGGGCCAGCGCAAAGTCTATCATCATCACCAAAAAGCAGAAGACTTCGGTCACTTACCAGATCAACACAGGGAAAAATTTTCTCATTGGAAAGATCTCTTATGATATTCCGGATACTACGATCCGCAAGCTGGTTCAGCAGTCCGCCGACCAGGCATTCATCCAGCCAAATATGCCCTATACGGCAGACCTGCTTGTCAGTGAAAGAGACCGGCTGACCGAACTGATCCGCAATCACGGCTATTACCGGTTTAGTAACTATTTTGTGGTTTTTGAACTGGACACGATTAACCGCTCCTCATTCGAGACCAGTGTGGATCCCTTTGCCAATATTGTGAATATATACAATGCTGGCCGGGCCAGGGAAAGACCGATACTGGACATCACGGTGGAAATCCCCCCCGAAGGGGATTCCACCGTTTTCCACCAATATACCCTGGACAGCATATTTGTGTATCCTGATTTTACCATCGAAGGGAATGTTCATGATACGGCATATAAGCAGCACGACCTGAAAGACATTTCCATCCGGTATCGCCAGGAATTGTTCAAGCCCAAGGTGATTTCTGATAAAGTTACCCTGAAGAAAGGCAGCCTGTATTCCCAGCAAGCCTATAACAGCACCATTAATTCCCTGAACAGTCTCGGGGAATGGAAATTCGTATCCATAGAGTATGATTCGGTCCCGGGGAACCCCTATGCCATGAACAGCTATGTGTTGCTGGTACCTGCCAAGAAACAGGGATTCGGGGTGGACCTGGAATCCTCCACCAGCGCGGATTATGTCCTGGGCACAGGCCTGGATTTCACTTACCAGAACAAGAATGTCGACAAATCCGCCAATTTCCTGAATTTAGCCCTCAAGGGTGGGCTGGAATTCAACTCCGATACCGCCAGGCCCTTCTATATCCAGGCGCAGGATTTCAGCGGTAATCTGAGCCTGAACATCCCGCGGTTCATGGTGCCCTGGAAGATCACCGATTCCAGCCGCTTTGCCGGTGCCAAGACAACCGTGGGCGTGGGGGCCAATTACCTGGATCGGCTGGGGTATTTCCGGATGGACAATTTCCTTGGCTCCTTCGGTTATGCATGGAAGCAATCAAAATATAAAACCTGGATCGTAAAGCCTTTCCTGCTGGATTACACCCGCTATTCCAATTTCAGCGATAGTTTTCAGCTCCAGCTGAAATACAATCCCCTGCTGGCAAAAAGTTTTGAATCCGCATTCACTGAAGGGGAAGAAGTGTCCTTTATCTTTAATAACCAGGACCTTTCCCATCCAAAAAAATATGATTATTTCCGGGTTACTGCCGACGAGTCGGGTTTGTTGCTGCAGGGCCTGGATATCGCCCTGGAAGGGGTCACCGGAGGAAAGACCAACTTCGGAAAGCTGACTTCCCTGAACTATTCCCAGTATATCCGGGTGGAGACGGAGTTCAAACATTATTATAACCGCCCCCACAGCACCCTGGTCAGCCGGATATTTGCCGGGATCGGGATCCCCGTAGGGCAGAGTTCCGTGCTTCCTTATATCGAACAGTATTTTGCCGGAGGACCTAACAGCATGCGGGCCTGGCGGCTCCGGGCCCTGGGTCCCGGCTCTTTCCAGGATACCATTCCCCTGGATCAGATCTTCACGGACCAGACGGCTGACATGAAACTGGAAGGCAATCTGGAGTTTCGGTTTGATATTGTGAACTTCTTTAATGTGGCTATGTTACGCGGTGCCCTGTTTACCGATGTGGGCAATATCTGGGACATTAATCCCGATCCGGCCCGGCCGGGAGGATTGTTTACCTTTTCCACCTTTTACCAGGACCTGGCGGTAGGTGCAGGGGCTGGGCTGCGGCTGGATTTTTCCTATTTCCTGCTCCGGTTTGATTTTGCCACAGCCCTGAAGCAGCCTTATGTACATAAAAATGATGGATGGATATTCAAAACCATCAAGCCGCTGGATGGTTATTGGCGCAAGGATAACCTGGTTTTCAATTTTGCCATTGGGTATCCATTCTGAGGAAACCGGCCAAACAATCCTACCATGGGCGTCCATAGAAATCGCTCACTTCAGCATAAATACCGGATATAGACATAAATTGCTATATTTTTATCCGGGAAATCGGAGTTGATGATTCAGGCTGATGCCTATTTATTTTAGGAGCAGAAAATTGCTCCGATTCGTTTTATGATGATGTCCTGGGGAACCATAAAGCAAGTGGCCTATTTTGAAGGTATGAGAAGGCATATCAAAAAGAACAATCGGAACAATGGAAATTATTTTTAGCATATGATTAAAAGACAATATTGAGGTTATGGCTCCCTGCTAAAAATGAACTCCATTGAATGAATCCATAATCCGCTGAACTCCAAACACTAATCTGCTTATTTTATCTGGGTGATCACCCCCTTTCCTGAGTTATAAACCTAAATTATTATTACATTTTGCCACCTAAACCTTAAATATATGAGCACTGCATTAATTGTGATTTTATCCATACTGGGATTATTTTTCCTATTGACATTTTTCTCCTCTTTCTTTACGGTTAATCAAACTGAGGTTGCCGTGATCACCAGGTTTGGAAAATTTCATAAAATATCCACCGCAGGATTGAATTTTAAAAACCCATGGATTGATAAAATTTATTGTCATATTTCCCTCCCAAATTCCACGGAGGAAGTAAAATTTACCGCAGTTACCGTTGATCAGGCCAACGTTCAGTTTTCCACCTTAGTTTTATTTGCGGTAACGGATAGCAGCAGTGAAAGTATTCAAAAAGCTGCGTTTAAATTTGAAGATGACAAGGATTTTAAATTAGCACTAACCAAAACCATTGAAGGAAATATCAGAAGTTATATTTCTACTAAAAAGCAGTCAGAAATCCTACAAATTAAAAGTGAAATATTAGACCATGTCCAGCTTCAGATAAAATCATCCTTACAGGACTGGGGGCATAAGCTTATTGATCTTCAAATCACGGATATTTCCTTTGATCAGGCGATTACAGATAGTATGGCTAAAGTGGTTGCTTCCAGTAATCTCCGTGCTGCGGCTGAAAATGAAGGGGCCGCATTACTGATAACAAAAACCAAGGCCGCCGAGGCTGAAGCTAAATTTATTACCATTTCAGCGCAAGCCGAAGCCGATGCCAGCAAATTAAGGGGACAGGGTGTTGCCGCTTACCGTAAAGCGATGGCTGAAGGACTAAAGGATGCTATGGACTCCCTGGGAAATGCTAATGGCACCACCGCGGAGACGATGATCCTGATGAGTATGTATTGTGAAATGATCAACAAATCGGTGGAAAATGGAAAAGGAAATATGATCATCCTGGATGCCAGTGCAGGGGGGGCGAATACAGCCCTTAATAAATTAATCGGTGCCCAATTAGGCGGTTTACCCGGTAATCAATCTTAACTCAGCAGAAAGGCTGATTGCGGCAAAAACCAGCAGCAACCGATTGCTCCATCCAGATAAATACGGCTCCTGGAGTTCATCCTTATTAAAAGCGCTCTCTCTAATACTGGTGTGATGACCTATGCAAGCAATTGCCTGGAAAATTCCAGGATGGTCAGGGCATTATCGAGGGTATAATCCCCTATCCGGGTTCTGCACAGGCTGCCCAGGTAAGCACCGCACCCCAAAGCTTGTCCAAAATCATTGGCCAGTGAACGGATATAGGTCCCGCTGGTGCAAACCACCCGGAATTCCAGTTCAGGGAGGGAAATCCGGGTGATTTCAAAGGCAAGGATCCTGATCTGCCGGGGGGCAAGAGTGAGCTGGATTCCCCTGCGGGCCATCCTATAGGCTGGCTGGCCATTCATCTTGACAGCGGAATGGGCCGGCGGGGTCTGTAGCTGTTCTCCGAGGAACCGTCTTGAAGTTTCTACCACGGATTCCGGAGTGATGCCGCTCACCGGGCATGGTTGTTCGGGAATGGATTCCAGGTCATAGGTAGGAGTCACCGCTCCCAATATAAAGCTGCCGGTATATTCCTTGTCCATGGCCTGGTAGGATTTGATTCTCTTGGTGAAATTACCCGTACAGCAAATCAACAAACCGGTCGCCAGGGGATCCAGGGTGCCTGCATGACCCACTTTGGCATGGATGAGGTGCTGGATCTTGCGGACCACATCATAAGAAGTCCATTTGACCGGTTTATTGATCAGCAGGACCTGGCCCTGCTGATAAATACTGGTGTTTTCCGGAGCGCTGGTGGCCATTGGAACAAAGATAAGCCGTATTGTCCCGGGAAGAAGGAAGCCTGAAATTGTATCTTTGCGGCCCATGACCTTAGTGCAGCATACGGACAGCCAGGTCCGCTTCGACCAGCAGGTGGAAAATTCCGCTGCCTATGTCATTCCCTTCATTGAAGAAACCTTTCCGCTTACTGCAACCATGCGGGTCATGGAGATCGGGTGCGGGGAAGGAGGTGTCCTGAAACCATTGCTGGACAGGGGGCTATCCTGTGTAGGGGTAGACCTGGTCCCCGAAAGGATTGCCCTGGCCGGGCAATACCTGTCGGAGTTTGTATCCCGGGGAAAGTTAAGGCTGATTGCCAGGGATATTTATGACCTGGATTTTCTCGGTGAATTCCGCGGATATTTTGACCTGATCATCCTCAAGGACGCCATAGAGCATATCCCGGATCAGGCCAGGATCATCGGATACCTGAAGGAACTGCTGAAACCGGGCGCCCAGGTGTTTTTTGGGTTCCCGCCCTGGTATATGCCCCATGGGGGACATCAGCAGATCTGCCAAAGCAGGGTGCTCAGCATGTGGCCTTATGTGCACCTGCTCCCTAAATCTGTCTACCGGGCCTTGATCCGGGCCTTCCGGGAAGATCCCTCCACCTTACAGGAGCTGATGGAGGTCCGGTCCACCGGCATTTCCATTGAACGGTTTGAGCGCATCCTGAAACAGCAGGGGTATATCATTTCAGGGAAACGGCACTACCTCATCAATCCGATCTACCAGGTTAAATTCCACCTGAAACCCCGCAGGCAGTTGAAACTGATTTCCGGTATTCCCTATATTCGGGATTTGTTGACCACCTGCGTCTATTATCTCGTCAAACCCGGTCCGGACTAAGGGAAGGAACTACCTTTACCGGATGATACCGGTCAAGGGAACCAACTGGCAGATCCTCTTTTTTCTGTCCCTGGCTATGCCCTCCATGGCCCAGGAAAAAACGATACCGGGGGAAGCCAGGGTGGTCCAGGTTTTTTTTACTCCGGAGTATCAGCCGCCGGTGCCGGCGGCTGATACGTTATATTATTCCCCTTCCCGGATGCTGGACTGGACTGATTTTACCGGACTCCCCCATCACCCGTCCAGGGATGTGGCAGTCAGCTACACCAGTTTTGGATATATTGGCCATTCCCTTCGCCATCAAGATACCGCCAAAGTATACCTGACCCTTCAGGTATTCTTTGTCCGGAGTGCCTCCTGGGTTTTTCCGGGTTCCGAAAATCCCGCTGCCCTGGCACATGAACAGCTGCATTTTGATATTACCCAGCTGTCTGCCCTGCATTTCCAGGCCATGGTGCAGGAAGATACCTTACTGGCAGGAGATTACAATAGCCGGATACAGTACCTGTTCCTCGATGGTTTCCGGTATATGGATTCCCTGCAGGAACGATACGATGAGCAAACCCAACATGGGACTGATGGATTTGAACAAGAGAGGTGGAAGGAAAAAATAATGAAAAGCCTGGGTTCCGGGCCAAGGCCGGCACTAACTCATTAACTCCATTTTATACTTCCGGAGCGTTCCATATTTTCCAGGAGGCTTCCGCCTGAAACTCAAGCATTTGCTGGCCATTTTTAATGGTGGCTCCCCGGGAAGCCCCTTTCTGCAGGAATACGGTTTGTTCGGGATTATAGATCAGGTCATAGAGCAGGTGGCGGGGAGTGACCTGGTCGTAAGGAATATCCGGGAATGAATGCAGGTCCGGGAACATCCCCACCGGGGTGGTATTGATGAGCAACAGGTATTGATCCATCATGGAGGACCGGAGATCATCATAAGTGACTATTTTCTGGTGCTGCTTGCGCCGGCTGACAAAGAGAAAGTCAATTTTGTGTTTTCTGAGGGCATAAGCGACGGCCCGGGAAGACCCCCCGGTACCCAGAATCAGGGCCTTTTGATGCCAGGGCTGTAGTATCCCGGACAAGGACTCCTGGAAACCCAGGTAATCGGTATTGTACCCGGTCAGCTTCCCCGACCTGATCCGGATGCAGTTCACTGCCCCGATCTGCTTCGCGTCCGCTCCCATGGAATCCAAAAACTGGATCACGCTTTCCTTATAGGGGATGGTCACATTCAATCCGGATAGTCCGGGATGATCCCGGATCAGCTGGGGAAAGAGTTCGATGGAGGATACCGGGTAATTGTCATAGGAACATCCCTGGATCCCTTCCCGGGTAAATTTCCGGTCAAAATACCCCTTGGAAAAGGAATGTCCAAGCGGGTAACCGATCAGGCCGTACTGTGTCAAATTGGCTATTTGAAAGAAATCGTTTACAATCAATCCCTGTCCAGGTACAGGTGAAATGTGTCCCCGCGCAGGCCGACCCTCATGGCTTCCAGCGGAATGACCTCGTTGGGTGCCAGGTTACCCAGGTTGGCATTGCAACCCAGGAGTTCCAGGAAATATACCTGCTGATCCTTCTGAGGCGCTTCCCAGATGATCTTTTCGGCCGGGATCTTCGTCAGAATTTCATTGACCAGCCCTTCCCTCACTTCTCCTGAACCCCGGTAAATCCCTACATTACCGCCTTCCCTGGCTTCTGCAATGACATAAGTGGCTCCGGCGGCCAGTTCCGCGCTCATCTGCTCAATCCATTTGTAGGGGGGGATGATATGGGTGGCATCCTTTGATCCCACTTCACTGAGCACCACCCCATACTTGCTCAATTTTTCGATATATCCGCATTTTTCGGCATGCGGAATCGTGATGGATCCATCTGAAACTTCCATATAATCGATCCCGTAATCCTGGATGACCTTGATATAATCATCAAACTGGTTGCGGATGAGAAAAGCTTCAAACAGGGTCCCTCCGAAATAAATCGGTATTTTAAATTCCTGGTATACCTCGATCTTCTCCCTCAGGTTAGGGGTCACATAGGAGGTCCCAAATCCCAGTTTGACGATATCCACATGCGGAGCAGCGGCAGACAGGAAATTCTTCGCTTCTGCCACGCTGAGCCCTTTATCCATCACCATGGTCAGGCCATTCTTCCTGGGCTTTCCTGTGCGTTCCGGAATCTGGGTAAGGTTGAAATTCATCATACACAATCGTTTGGTTATTAATACCGTACGGTGGGATTACACAAGACGGGGCAAAAATAAGCACAAAAGGCGGAAAACGGATAAAGAAGTTGACCGCTTACCGTTTCCTGCGGTAACGGGCCAGCAGGTCTACCACGCCCGTGTGCTGGAGGATGGTCGGATCCAGCTCTACCATTTTTTTAACCTGCCTGGGTGCCTGCTGAAGGGCGGTTTCCAACTGTACCAGGGCTTCTTTGGTCCTGTTCATGGCGATCAGGATGGCTACGCGGTAATAGAGGAAAACAGGCTTGGGGCTGGTGTTTTTTTCAGCCATCTGGAGTTGCAAAAGGGCCTCATCATACATGGAGGCCAGAAAAAGGCCCCGGATGAAATTCTGCCAGGGCTGCTGGCTATGGGGACGGATTCGAATGGCATTTAAAAAATGGACCAGGGCTCCCTTATAATCCTCCAGTTCCAGCAGGCATTCCCCGATAGCCATGCAATACAGGGCGCTGTTCTTATTGATTTTTATGGCCGTGAGCAGGGATTTAACCGCATGGTCCCAGCTCTTTTCCATATAATAGGTTTGCCCGATGCGGAAATGCAGCTTGTCATCGCTTGGGCTGAGGTGGGAGGCTTTGCGATAATAAAACCTGGCCTGGGTATACCGCTTCTGCTTTTGGTAGCAATGTCCGATGGCCTCATAGATCACATCTTCCGGCTTGGCAATCTCCAGGTGCCGGTTGAGGACTTCAATGGCCTCATTGAATTTGTGGATCCGGATATAGGCGTCCCCCATGTTCCGGAAAGCATATTCAAACTTATCATCTATGGCCACGGCATACTGGTATGCATCAATGGCTTTTTCATACAGTTTCAGGCCCTGGTAAGCTGTACCCAGGTTGAACCAGGCCAGCTGGCAATAGGGCAGCTGGTTAATGATCTTTAGATGCAGGGTAATGCTTTCTTCATTCCTCCCGGTGAATTCGGTCCAGAAGCATATTTTATGCAGGGCCTCCTCATTGCCGGGTTGAAACTCCAGCACCATTTTCAGGCAATCAAAGACTTTCGGAAATTGTTCCCAGTCATCATACACATCTGCCAACTCCAGCAGTAGTTCAGCGCGGTCTTCTCCTTCAAACTGGCCGATCTGGGTTTCCAGGACGGAAACGGCCTTTTTATGGTCATTCAGGGCCAGGTAAGCCTCCGTTTTCAGGATGTACAGGTTAATATCGGTGGTATCGAGCAATTCAGCCCTGCCCAGCATGCTCAGGGCTTCCTTGTATTTCTTGGTTTCAATCAGCAGGCTGCACTTTCTGAGCAGCAAGGCGGAGGAATACGGGTATTGTTCAACGGCGAATTCTGCCGCCACGATGGCCTTGGGCAATTCGTCATGTTCGTCGTAGTAATCAATGATTTGTTCAAAGGAATCTTCATCCAGAAAGCTGTGGGCATGGCCGGCTTTCATTTTTTCAAACTGTTCGACCAGTTCTCTCAGGTCGTCAAACTCCTCCTGGAAGTGATTATCAGCTGCCATCAATGTAAATATAATATTAATTTTTAAAGATTTATGGGTTTTTGGTAACAAATGCTCCGGGTGTTTCGTTATAGGTATATTAATAATGTCTTATCTTTGCAAAATATATGAAAAAACTATTCACCATATCCGCTATTATCCTGGCTTTAATCTGCTGGAGCAGTATATTGATTTTTAGTATGGATATGAGACCGATCCCCCGTCCGGCGAAAACAGATTTAGCTACCATGAAAACAAGGAAATTGACAACCCCTTTCGAGATATATCCTTCTTATTTCAATTTATTGGAGCAGCCTTTTAAATATGGCGGCAATACCATGGTTACTTCAAAAATCTGGGGGAATTATTACGAAGTGAACTCAAATTACATTATAAAGAACAGCAATACTACTATTATCCTTCCCAAGACCTATTATATCCAACTAGTCCCCCATTATACGGTTCAGCAGGGACCTAAATAATCTGCAGGTTACCCATTTTAAGCGGAACTTATTGATTATTCCTGATTTTGATTTTCCCTTTTTGAAATAAAGCGGTCAATCATATATCCCAGTTGCCCCATTTTTCATATCCGGATAGCAATTCCATTTCTTCAGGCATCTGAAGCAATTTGAACAAGGCTTCAATATGTTTACCGTGGTGCATATCCGTTCCGGCATAATCCACCAGTTTTTCCCTGAGCAGCAGCAAGGCGGTTTCTTTGGCTGCTTTCCCATAATAGCCGGAAAAGGAATTCAGATTGACCTGTAATTTGCAACCCAGTTCCCTGAGTCTGCGGAACTGGTCTAGATCATGGGTGTAAAACCCATAACGTTCCGGATGGGCTAGGATAGGTTGATACCCTTTCGCCTGCATATCAAACAAAATACCATGTAAATTATATGGAGCCCCCATAAAGGAAATTTCCACCAGTACCTGATTGCCGGTAATGGGAAGCAATTCCCGGCTATTCAAAAGTTTTTCGAAATGCTCATCAATGAAATATTCTGCTGCTGCGATTATTTCCAGGGAAATCTTTTCGGCTTTTAGCCTATTCTTTAACAGCTCCAGCCCTTCATGGATCGTTTCTGCAGTATTGGGATAATAATCCCGCATAATATGCGGAGTGGTAACCAATTTATGGATACCCAGTTCCTGCAGGCTGCGGATCATTTGCATGGAATCTTCAAATTCCTTCGCTCCGTCATCTATGCCGGGAATCAGGTGGGAATGCATATCGGCTTTCAGGAAGGAAAGATCATATAGCTTTGTCGCTTTCTTTTTCCTGAAGAAATCAAACATGCCGGGAAAATTTTACTGG
>DATLTB010000028.1:0-33166 GCA_035533815.1 Chitinophagaceae bacterium | reverse complement strand
AAAGAAGTAATTAACTAACCAGAAACTGCCAATGCAGGAAGTTTCAAACTTCGACATGCCGCACCCCGTATCAACACAATGACAGGGATAGAGCACCCTATCGGGCAAAATAAATCAGTCATTTAAAAAGAGAATCTTCATGGATCATTTCCGGAAAATGGCCAAAAATCCAGCCGTAAAATCATCCTGGAAACTTTTTCATATTAGGCCAACTGCCTTAGATCAGCCTGGAATAACGGTTGATCAGGAAGTAAATTCTCGAATACCGGCTTATTTTTTCAGGGGTCGCGGGATGCCGGCATGGGTGATGGAATATCCCTGAACACCGGAGCAAAGTCCGGCGGCTTCTGCCAACCTGCTTTCTTTCGGGTTTAAGAAAGCCCCCTTTTTAACCAGTTTTAAACCACCCCTGCCTAATTCCGTATCAATTTACCTGGGAATAATTCTCTGCCTCCTCCTTCGACATGCCTGGTTAAAATCCCAGGCCTCCGGTCCCCAGCTCCCGGCCGATCAGGAGTTCATGCCCTTTCCAGGGAGCCGGAAGTTCAGGCCTTTCCTGTAAAGTCCGGCGGTTATAGATCACCATACGCTCATCCGGTTGAGTCTGTTTAGATTCAATCCAGATATCCCCGCTTCCCTTCCATCCTGTGCCCGCATCCGGATTTACCAGTTTAAAAAGGATGACATGCTTTCCTCCCTGCTTCATCACTATGGAATAACAGGCCCATGTTCCATTCTGTATCTGAAGGGTTGGTTGCACCTTTTTGCCATCCACCAATAGTTCAGCTTCCGGAAATTTTTTCCCCCTATCTGGTGGTTCAGGGCGAAGGAAAAGGACATACCGTGGATGTACATCATGTGGATCCAAATGAATGGAAGCCCGGCAACTATTCCTGCGGAAGGTCAGATGGAACTTACTGATAATGCTGTCTGCCTCAGGAAAATGCATATGGATATGATTCAGGTCCTGCGCCTGCCCATTTGCTTTCAGGCTGCGGACCATCCAGGGATTCAGCAGGTGCACTTCCGGGCCGACTTTCAGTACATGGAATGAATACGCATCCCCCCGGGTACTGTCCTGGTCATAGGTGACCCCGGCCAGAAGGGGTTTATCCGCCTGTTCCAGGGGATATAATTCATAGACAGCAGTGGTATATCCGCTCAGGGGCAAGGAGACCCGGGCTCCTGCCGCATAGATCACCGGGGATATCCAATGATCCGGATAAATCCTTTCCAGAACCAGGGAACCCGCTTTACGATCCAATCCCTGACCAGGATCAAGTTTTAGGGTGATCTCGGAAGGCAGCATGACCGGGTTTCGGATGGCGATGATCCCGCTATCCCCCAGGAAATGGACGTAGCCATAAGCCTGGCCGAGGGTAGGGTCTCCGCCGATCATGTAGGTCTTTTCCATGACTTTAAAGCGGTCCCTGGCCCAGTTCAGTGTGCTGCTGAGGGCATTCCATTCCCCCGGATTGAGCAGATCCGGGGAGATATACATCTCATACATGGATACTCCCCTGCCGAAATACAGCACCGCATCATCCGTGAACCGGTCCAGCGGATCATCCTGACCACCCAGATTGGCCAGGTCACCTTTAATGATCCCATGGGTCATCATATTGGACACAGGGAACCACACATCCTGGTTGTGCAGATCATCATATAATACATAATCCTTGTAGGTTACCGCAGCATCCCTGGCATTGATTGAAGGCACATCTGCATAACCGTAATCCTCCCCCTGCATCCAGATCTGGTTGGCATATTTCAACCACCAGGGGCTGAGCCATGTTCCGGAGGTAATATTCAGATAAGTTTCCGGGTTGACGGCTCGCACCGCCCTGCACATGGCGATCACTTTTTCCAGAGCCGCCCGTCGGGAATGGTAACCTACCGGGTGACCATTCCCTGGCTCACTGGATGAAAACTGAATGCCGTCCCATTTGAAATATCCCACCCCCTGCCGGTCAAAGCTGCTGGTCCTCCGCCTTAAGAGTCTGCTATACCTGGGTCCGGCAATATCCATCATCTCATCATTGGGAGTGCTTCCCACAGTTTCATAGCCATGTGCCTTCATCCAGCTGATCCTCCGCATGCGGAAGGAATACCCGCCGGTGGGCCCAAACCACATGCCCAGGGTGGTACCCAGCACTTTCAGGGAATCGACAATTGGAGCCAGTCCATGGGGAAAAGTGGAAGACCTCAGCACCCAATCACTGTCATAGGTGTCCCAGCCATCGTCCAGCACAAAAGCATCCAGGTGTATATGGTACCGGTCAATCATATTTTTTCGGAAAAGGTGTATGATGTGCAGAATATTCTTTTCATTCATCACATGATCAGGCGCTACACCGGGATACAAGGGGGACCGAAGATCATACCAGCTGTTATACAGGGCATAGGGTTTGTTGGGAGCCACCTGGATATCAGGAAGGTAATTGAAGAACCAGTCTTTGATGTGCTGATCCGGGGCCAATCCCTCCACCACCCACTGGCTCTTCACCCAGGGTTGCCTGACCACCGTACCGATGAGTTCAATACACCGGATATAAAAAGTGCGGGCGTTCTTCCTGGAAATATCATTATCAGCAGCCGGATATTCGATGCCGAAAAACACCCCCCCTCCTGCAAAATCCACGGCACAGGGTTGTCCGAATGCCCCTTTTTTGATGATCCGGTTATTCTCCTGTTGTCCGGATACCTGCTCATTGACCTGTTGATAGGTAGATCCGCCCTCTGCCCGGATCATGGCCGCATTGTCATGGCCTCCAGGCCGTTCATCGGTAATATTTCCCTGCCTGGATATGAATTCCTCCAGCCAATCCTTATGCAGGATGGTATCCCGGACAACTACCCGTCTTTTGCTGTAGAATTTACCAGGCAGCAACTCATAATCAAGACGCAGGTCAACGGTATTTTCCGGGTCGAACGGTTGAAAATAAAGCTCCAGTATCTTGCCGCCGTTGTTTTCATCCCGGAAAAGATAACCCGTATACTGGTAATCCTTTTTTGTCAGGGTAAGCTGCAGATCCCCATTAAATATTTTACCGGGAGCACTCCAGTCGGTCCACATCATTTTCAGGGCAAACCCGCCGTCCGTACGGACCCCATGGTCCCGGGTACCATATGTTGCCAGCCAGCCGGACCTGCCACTCAGGTCATCCTCTGCCAGGAGGCTGTCTCTGATAATGACCTGCTGGATGACTTTATCATTGGACAGCGAAAACACCAGGGAATCCCCTGAATGGTGAACGGATTCAATCACCTGCTGCGCCAGGCAGATGTTCCCGGTGAAGATCAAAATGACTACTGAAACCAGTAAGGTGGATAACCTGTACATCTGAAAATGGATTTGAGCCGGTTAAAAATAAGCACGAATATCTGATACATGAAGGTTCTTTTGAAAAGAAAAACGAAATACCCATCCACCGACCAGTCCGGGAACTACCCTTACAAGGAATGAGCATAAACCCGGAAACGGAATTGCTTCTTCTGCCCCGGCCCCAGCACTTCCAGGCCAATTTTATTGTGAAAGGCATCAGGCGCTCCGCTCAAAGGTTCCAGGGCTATGCTTTCCCTGGAAATAGGAGTGAACATTTGCAATAGGGGGTAGGAAGGTTCCGGTTCCAGGAAGATGGAAATCCCCTTGATCGGATCCCTGAGCTCAAACAAGGGTTGGGGCTGGGAAAAATCCAACAGGAAGGCGGTATCCAGGTGCATGGCACCAATTTTCCTGTAATGACCGGATTCTTTATAAGCTAATTGACTACCAGTGGGGATGAGCCGGTCATCCATTTCCAGGATGACCCGGGCGGATAACCGGAATTCCAGCGCATCTATGGGAGAACCGGTCCTGAAATACGGGTGCCAGCCATCCATCAATGGCATGCAATGAGCCGACTGATTGATGATTTCCGTTTGTACTACCAGGCAGTTACCGGCATATAAATCAAAATTTATGGAACAGGTATAAGGGAAGGGGTATCCTGCGTCATCCCCTGCATACCGGGCCAATAACTTTACCGAAGCTTTTTGCGCGTCAACACGGATGGATTGAACGTCAAAGGGTTGATCATATAGCAATCCATGATGGGCTTCTCCGGTGTTTAAGCGTTTAGCAATCCGAAATGAGTTCCCTTCAAACAGGTATTCCCCATCCTTCAGTCTGCATGCAAAAGGGCTCAGCTTCACTCCCCGGAAACTTTCCCGTAGACCGGAGCGGCAATCCTCCAGGCTTTTGTAAGAGTCAAGTAAGTTAACTATTCCACCCCCCCTTGGTATGCGCCAGGCATGCCACATAGCACCCTGAGAAGGCACCAAATCCACGGAATGACCATGGCTGAACTGGGACATGCGGATCATGTCCAGTCCGTTCTCCTTTATTTCCTCCACTTTAAATGTCATTATTTGAAATACTTTATGCACTAAAGTACATTGTTTTATAAAATTCCAGCGACTTCCCTTCCATTTATCCTAAAGGATGAACCGGAAATTAAATTTGTATTATTTTTGGGTGCCTATTATCTCCAACTAAATCCTCTTTTTTATGAAAAAAATTAGCCTGCTGCTGTTTATCCTTATCGGAACAGTGGCATCTGTTGTTGCGCAGGTTGACCTGAAAAACAGGATCATCAACAACCAATCCGACAATTCCAAAGCCGGCTTTCAGTTCACCACGGTAGTCAATGCAGAAGCCACCCCGGTTGAAAACCAGGCGGCCTCCGGGACCTGCTGGAGCTATTCCACCAACTCCTTCCTGGAATCGGAAATGATCAAGGCAGGCGGACCGGATATCCATTTGTCGCCGATCTATTCAGCCCGGTGTGCCTACATGGAAAAAGCCGAGAACTATGTCCGGATGCATGGGGCGGTCAGCTGGGGAGATGGTGGTGAACCTCACGATGTGATCAATATGTTCGCCAGGTATGGCGCTATCCCGGAAACTGAATATACCGGTCTCAATTACGGCACAAAACAAAATGATTTCGGGGAAATGATGGCCATCCTGAAGGGGATGCTCGACCAGGTGATTAAAGCACCCAATCATGGTAAACTGACCCCGGTATGGAAAGACGCCTTCTCCAAAGTGCTGGACACCTACCTGGGAGTGGTACCCACCACATTCAATTACCAGGGTAAAGTATATACCCCGATGACTTTTGCCAAAGATGTAGTTGCCTTAAAACCGGATAATTATATTGAATTCATTTCCCAGACAAACACCCCTTATTGGAAGAAATCGATGATGCTGGTGCCTGATAACTGGGAGTTCCAGCATGACTGGAACATCCCCATGGATGACATGACTGCAATCATTGATTATGCCCTGCAACATGGGTATACTGTTGCCTGGGGAGCCGATGTGAGTGAAAAATACTTCAGCTGGAAAAGCGGAATTGCCTATGTGCCGGAAACCAGTTTCCGGGAAATGACCCCGGAAGAGCGTGCTGATATGTTTGACGGTCCCAAACCTGAATTGGACATCACCCCCCAACTCCGCCAGGAAGCTTTTGATGACTATCAAACCACCGATGACCACGGAATGCAGATCACCGGAATTGCCAAAGACCAGACTGGGAAACAATGGTATATCGTCAAGAACTCCTGGGGAACGAATAATATTTATAAAGGTTACCTGTATGTCAGTAAAGATTATGTAAAATACAAAACCACTTCATTCATGGTCAATAAAAGCGCCATACCTGAGGATATCAAACAGAAGATCGGAATCTGAAACCTGGAGAGGGATTTTACAGACTGTTGGCCAACAGAATTCTTTCTCCCCGGTAACTGGACTCATTGATTTTTCACCGGGTCTGGGCAAGCTGCAATATTACCGCGAAACCATTTAACGGTTCTCCCGATGAGATCATCAATGGACCAGGTTATAATATGCAGACCGGAAGTAAAGTTCCTCAAAAGTTCAGGGGAAAGAAAAACATAAATACCGGCAAATTTGTTTAGGGATTTCCAAAAATTTCTTAATCCTCCTGCCCCCAACTTAAAGTACTGGAGATCAATACAATATGGGCCTATATTGGAATAAATGATGAATCATTTATAACCAACCAATATAACAGGAACACCTTTGATTACTCCGCAAATGGGGACGACATGAATAAATGATCCGGTCTGAAAGAGGTTCCATCTTTATTTTTTACAAGAAATTAAACGACTTACTTTGCCCGTAAATAATCAAATTGACCAATGGGTCTAACACCCTTTAAAGCATTTTTTACTCTGTTAGGTCTGATCGTTTTACCTTTTTTTTCTCCTGCCCAGTCCATAATAGTTTCAGAGGATAAACAAATTGAACCGCCAAATGTTTTAAACCTTATTCATAGACCCGAATTCAAGGGATTCGATAGCAGCTCTTCTCCACCACGGAAAGGATTTTTGGGTTCCCTTAAAGAACATGGCCTTAGTTTTGGGTTTAGCGAAACGCTGGAATCCTATTATAACTTCAGGGGAGGCAAACGTAGCGGAAGCGCCTTTGCATCCACATTCGATGTAAACATGAATATAGACCTTCAGCAATTACTGGGTATTGCCGGAGGTACGGTCTATTGGGATTTGGAAGACCATAGCTGGGATAACCCGACAATGACGCTGATCGGGGATTTTCAGGTTTTTGACAAACATAATGCAGCGCCTTTTCTTCAGATACTGGAAATCTGGTATCAACAGGAATTTTTCAATAAAAAACTTCGGGTAAAAATCGGAAAGGTTGATGCCAATGCCGAATTCAGCGTAATTGACAACGGCCTGGAATTCATCAACAGTTCAACTCAGGTCACCCCCACATTATTTGTCTTTCCGACATTTCCTGACCCAATGCCAAGCATAAATCTCTTTTTCACCCCCAATAAACTGGTATACTCCAATTTTTCTGTGTATGATGCCAATAAAAGTGATCGATTCCTTGATTTTTACGGCGACCCAGCATCTGTTCAGCCCACACTTCATGGCGAATTACTGATGAGTGAATCAGGGCTGACCTGGGGCAATTTTCCCATTTTAGGAAATGATGGTAATTTGAAGTTGGGATTGTGGAAACACACTGGGATCTTCCATAAATTTAACGGAAATGCCCAGGATGGCACATCAGGAATCTATCTGATCTTTAACCAGACCTTATGGATACCCAAATCGTCAAAAAATGTAAATCGCGGTCTTCGTCTTTTCCTTGAATACACCCGTGCTGATTCTTCCATTACTCCCATTTACAAGCATATTGGCGGGGGCTTGGCATGGACAGGTTTTTCCCTAAAACGACCAAATGATGAAGTTGGATTCAGCGCTCAATTCGGGAACCTCAGTCCGGCACTTAATCTGCCATATCATGATGAGGTGAACCTGGAAACATTTTATAGAATTAATCTCATCCCCTGGTTTGGCTTAAAACCAGATATCCAATATATCGTGCACCCAGGCGGACAATATCCGAATGCGCTTGTGGCTACCTTGTTACTCACCCTTGCATTTAATTCCTAAGGGAAGAAATTCACTGAAACGACCCGAATAATAATCAGGCCTTTCCGAGATGGCCGAGATAGCCCAACCAGCTACAGGTAAAAAGTCATTCAAAGCCGGCATAACTGAAGACATTAGACCGGGTGAAGCAAAGAAGCCTGGGCTACCCCCTGTTAAATTTGAACTCTTAATTCACCCAAATAGGCCGTACTACTTTCTGGTAAAATCCTTTATTCACCAAATGCCCAAATACCTTAAAAATCCCTTAGGATAGAGCCCATTTCCCATCCCTTATTTGGCTTAATAGTGCTGATTAATCTGGACCCAATGGCAATTTCACCATCCCCGCAGATTATCCTTTCTGCCCGGTATTGATCAAACAATCATAAAAATAATGAGGGATTTGTCGGCGTATTTTCCGATAATACATGTGCATCAACGGGGAATTTCCTGCATATGCAGGAGAACCGTTTCCCATCGCTGAAAAGCCGTTTCATACTGGTCTGCAAGCCGGGGGTCTGGCTCCAGGACTGCCAGTTTCCGCATCCCGCGGAAACTCTCCTTACTGTTTTTATAAAAGCCCACACCCAACCCTGCAGCCCGGGCAGCACCGGTTGCTCCATCTGTTTCATATAATTCTAAGGCGGCTCCTGTGACCTGAACAAAGATTTCCCGGAATACCGGGCTTAAAAACATATTGGCATGCCCGGCCCGGATGATAGAAGCCTGCATGCCCGTGCTTTTCATAATTTGCAATCCATGCCGGAATGCAAAGCCGATCCCTTCCTGGGCTGCACGAAGGAGGTGCGCTTGTCCATGACGGTTCAGGTCCAAACCAACCATACCGCCCCCCGGTTCCTGGTTATCCAGTATCCTTTCCGCCCCGTTCCCGAATGGAATACAAACCAGGCCGCCGCTTCCCGGACCAACTTTTGCTGCCAGGCCATTCATTGCTTCATAAGACAGCCCCCCGGTTACTTTACGCAACCAGCTATAAAGGATTCCACAACCATTGATACACATGAGCATGCCGATTCTGGGATCTTCTGGAGTATCATTTACATGGACAAAAGCATTCACCCGGGACCGGTCATCAAACCGGGGAGAATCCAGAATACCATAAATCACCCCGCTGGTCCCGGCAGCAGCCGCCACTTCTCCCGGATTAAGCACCTGGAGCGACCAGGCGTTATTGGGTTGGTCACCAGCCCGGTAGGTGACCGGAACCCCTTGGGAAATTCCCAGGATATCCGCTGCGCTTTTGACAAGCTGGCCCTGAATGGAAAAACTGTTCAGGACTTTAGCCAGTTTTTGATCTCCGATCCCATAGTAATGCATCAACTCAGTCGCCAACGATCTTTGCTGAAAATCCCAGAAAATACCTTCTGACAGTCCTGAAATCGTAGTGGCCATTTCCCCAGTCATCTTCATGGCAATATAATCGCCAGGCAACAGGATTTTTTCTGTCCGGTCAAAAATCGCTGGTTCGTTTTCCTTTACCCAGGCCAGCTTAGAAGCCGTAAAATTTCCCGGAGCATTCAGGTAATGATGCTGGCAAAACGATTTGCCGAGTGCTTCCCCAGCCTGGTTTCCCAGCTGAACCGCCCGGCTGTCACACCAGATGATTGCCGGGCGGAGCACCTGACCTTTCCGGTCCACACACACCAGTCCGTGCATCTGGTATGAAATACCGATGGCAAGGATATCCCCGGCTCCAAAAGCAACCTGCTGACGGAGCTTTTGCGTGGCATGGACCAGCTCCTCCCACCAAAGGTCAGGGTCCTGTTCTGCCCAGCCCGGCTGGGGAGACTGGATCGGCATCTCCTGATCAGGAGAAAATGCTGCTGCCCGCGATATGCCGCTTTCCCCTTCCAGGAGGGTCGCTTTTACTGATGAAGAGCCAATATCATATCCAAGAAAGTATTTCATCGAAAAAATTAGTCCTTTCCCTTGTTATTGTTGTCCTCGGGCATCTTTCTGAATTTCCATATCGCAAGCATCACCAAACCAAATATACCATACAGGATGCCGCAATAAAGGTTTACCGTGGCGGATTTTCCGGGAGTTGGTCTGGTAACCGCTGCACTGATCAGTAACATTATACCGGCCAGGAGGAAGAAAAATCCGATGACCAAACGCAGATCCACCATATTTTTCATGGGCCCGTTTTTAATTACAGAAATATCAAATTCAGGATAACAGTCACAGAAAGCACAATAATTCCCAATATTACGGGTCGTTTGTACCAGGGCAAATGGCCTTGTTTGGGCCGTTCTGTCAGGCTATATACCAACCCCCGCAGGGAAGGCTCGGGTTTAGGGGTGGTGAACAGGCTGATCAGGATAGTCACGATAAAACAGGTACTGAAGGCCATGATGGCGATCATGAAATTCTGTCCCATGGTGGATTGGAAAGTATACAGGTTTACGCCCAGCCATGCCCCCTTCCCTTCAGCAAGGGTCATCCCATGGGTCAGCGCTGCTGCAGCAGTTCCACTAAGCAGCCCCCAGAATGCCCCGTGTCCGGTGGTCCGTTTCCAGAACATCCCCAGGAAAAAAGTAGCAAAAAGGGGCGCATTTACAAAACCGAAGACCAGTTGCAGGAAATCCATGATATTATTGAAATGCCGGGCCAGATATGCCGTCAGGATCGAAGCGATGATCCCGAATACCGTTGCCATCCTGCCCACCAGTAAATAATGGCCATCGGATTTGTTTTTGCGGAAATAAGATTGATAAATATCAAAGGTCCATACCGTATTGAAGGCGGTGACATTGCCGGCCATTCCAGACATAAAGGAAGCTAATAATGCAGTCAGCCCCACACCTAGCAGGCCGCTGGGATAAAAATGGGAAAGCAGGGAAGGCAGGGTCATATTATAATTGGGAGTGACCCCATCAGACTTCATGGGAAGTGAATAGCCGGAACCCACCGTATGCATCAGGGCAATGGCAATTAATCCGGGGAGTATAACGACAAAAGGCATGAACATTTTGGGAAAGGCGGCGATCAGGGGTGTTTTTTGGGCTTCCGACATACTGCGGGCCACCATGGCCCGCTGGACTACCAGAAAATCAGTGCACCAGTAGCCAAAGGAAAGGACAAAGCCTAGTCCGGCTATCAGGGTCCAGGCGCTTACGCCCATTTTATTCTGATCCGGAGATCCCAGGTATTTCCAGGCATGGGTCATGGTATCCGGAAGCCGGGAAGTGATCCCATGCCATCCTCCTGCATCATGGATCCCCAGGTAAACCAGGGGAGACACTCCCAGTACAATCAGAAAGAACTGGAGTACTTCATTATATACCGCACTGGTTAGTCCACCCAGGAAGGTATAGATCAAGACAATGCCTGCAGCCAGGAAGACCGATAGTTCAAAACTCCATCCCAGGATCACCTGCAGCAACATGGCCAGGGCATACAGCGATATACCGGATGAAAATATGGTCATGACTGCAAATGTGATGGCATTGAATCCGCGGGTTTTTTCATCAAACCGGAGAGCAAGATATTCAGGGACTGACCGGGCCTTGCTCCCGTAATAAAAGGGCATCATGAAAAGTCCGAGAAAAACCATGGCGGGAATAGCCCCCAGCCAGTAAAAATGGCTGGTCATGATTCCATATTTGGCGCCCGAAGCAGTCATTCCAATCACTTCCTGGGCCCCCAGGTTGGCAGAAATGAAAGCCAGGCTCGTGATCCAGAGGGGGATCGACCGGTTACTCATTAAAAAATCATTACTGGTCTTTACCCGTTTCTTGATAAAAAAACCAATTCCGATAACAAACAGGAAGTACAGGCAGATAACCCCATAATCCACAAAATGTAAATGCATAAATCCGGTTTGGTCCAGTCAGGAGGGGAAAAATAAGGAATTCAGGGGTCCCGCAAAAATTATTTACAGGAAATCCCTGATTATAATTTTATCTCGCCATAACGCCGGCGATATCTTCTTATTACAATAGAATAAAGGGGGAAGATGGTGTAAAGGAAGAAATATTGCCACCCGACACGGACTATCCAGCAGAGCAGGCCGGTGAAGGTAAAAACTACCGGGACTATCAGGGAAGATACCACGATAAAACGGCGAAGGGCAGGATTGCCCAGCCCATTTGAAATGTTTCTTTTGGGATTAGCGATATAAAGCCAGATGAACAATAACACCAGGTTTGCGATAGCAATATTCATACAATATATAAATCCAGCCAACGGAATATACGAGAACCTCCCGAATAGACTGGTCGTGAACGGAATGACCACCACAAAAAACAATAAGAACAGATTCAGCCTGATCAGCCGATGATCATAACGGAGTACATGCCGGAATTGTTTGTGATGTGAAGCCCAGATACTGCTGATTGTTACAAAACTGACTACAAAAGAAAAAAGTTTCGGAATAAGGGCGACCAGAGCGTGCGCGAACTGGCTGTCGGTGATTGGACCTGGAAAATCAGGTATCCGGATATCAATGATCAGCAGGGTCATCGCAATGGCGAAAACGGCATCACTGAAAAAAGTGATCCGCTCAATCATGAATTCATTCTTAATTTCATCTAATGGCTCCATGGGCTAATTCATTATCGTTTTGAATACTTCCCTTTCAGTTAAAACAAAATGTTTTACAGATGTTCGGGTCAAACCTATCGCGGTCTCAGTGGTGAATCCGGGTATTAGGAAGGGTCGGGCTGTCATAAATACCATGCATTCCTGTTTAAGTTTAAGTTTAATTTCTTTATTCCCCAGACAATACCAGATCAGCCAACTGTTCCCCAATGGCTGAACCCAAGGCTATCCCCATTCCGCCCAACCTGACCCCAAGAATGACCTTTCCACTATGTCTTTTAACGAGCGGCATCCGGCTGCTCCCGAATGCCATGATTCCGGACCAGCATTGGCTGATTTGGAACTCCCTGCCTGGCAGGATAATTGACCCCAATTTTTCTTTCAGGTCATCCAATATCCGTCTGTCAGGTCCAAAAACTGTAGTAGTTTCTCCTTCAATATTCAATTGGCGTCCTCCGCCAAACAGGATCCTTCCTTCCAATTCCCGAAAGTAATAATACCCCTTTTCAAAATGATAGATCCCCCTGAACGGCAAGCCAGGAATAGGTTCCGTCAGGATGACCTGCCCACGTCCGGGCTGAAGATCCAGCCCGGGGACCAGTTCACTGGTAAAAGCATTCGTACAGATCACCAGGTTCCTGGCTGAAAAGGGAATGGGCCCTTCCCTGATGCCTCCAGAAACCATCACCCGGATATCCCTTGGCGATTCCTCCATTTGTTCCACATGGGCTCCTGTCTTGATCTCCACCCTGCAGGATATTGCTAAGGCAGTCAGTGCCCTCATCATTTTACCCGGATTCAACTCTCCTTCAAACTGGTTTTCAATCAGGGCCCTGGCATACCCTGGATCAAAGCCGTATGCCGGTATCCGGGAACTGACAACGGTATAAGCATCGCCCCCCAATATTGGCTTAAGTATTTCATTTAGCCGGCCCAACTGATCGAGAATACCCAGATGGCTTTCCGAAATGAGTTCATAACTGCCATTTTCCTGGAAATCGATGGCTTTGTCCCCCAGTCTGGTGCGAAGCATTTTCAACCCCCGCCATCTCAGGATGATCAACCGGACCAGTTCTTCCTCTGTCATGGTCTCCAGGTAATCTATCAGTTCCGTTGCACTTCCGATGCAGGCGAAGCCCGCATTCCTGGTACTGGCGCCTGTGGGCAGTACGGCTCTTTCCAGGACCAGTATCCGGTCCCCGGGTTTTTTTTCCCGCAGACTGATAGCAGTGGATAATCCGGTGATGCCTCCCCCTACAATGATATGATCATACTCCAGGAGGGAGTCCTTTTCCCAATAGCTGAGCATATGACGCCAGAATAATTGCCCATTAATATACTTAATTTCTTAACCTCCAGCTGATTTTATGGTTTGATGCCCTGACCTGACTGCATCAAAACACTTACCTTTACGTCTCATATTCAAACCCGATTTATGGCAGGTAATACCTACGACTTTGGCATGATTGGCCTGGGAGTGATGGGCCGTAATCTCCTGTTGAATATGGCCGATCATGGTTTTCAGGTCATCGGTTTTGATACAGATAACCAAAAAACGACTGCACTTCAGTCTGCTGCGGGCCCGGACGCTAAGGTGAAAGGCGCAAGTTCCCTGGCTGAAATGGTGAATTCCCTGTCCAAACCCCGCAGAATCATGATGCTGGTGCCGGCCGGAAAACCGGTGGATGCAGTGATTGCCTCCCTACTGGCCTTGGTTGAACCGGGGGATATTGTGATTGACGGCGGAAATTCCCATTATACCGATACCCTGCGACGGGTACTTGAACTGCATGATAAAGGAATTCATTTTATGGGAATGGGTATTTCAGGTGGTGAGAAAGGAGCCAGGACTGGGCCCAGCATGATGCCCGGTGGTGACCCCGCTGCCTGGCAGTCCGTGAAACCAATCCTTGAGGCAGTGGCTGCGCGGGCTGGGACTGAGCAGAGCCCCTGTGTGGCACATATGGGCAGGGATGCTGCCGGACATTATGTCAAGATGGTGCATAACGGGATTGAATATGCCATCATGCAGCTGATCAGTGAAACCTATATGTTACTCCGGCATGGAGCTGGACTGGACAATGATGAACTGCATAAAATATATGCAGAATGGAATACCGGTGATTTGCAATCCTTCCTGATGGAGATCACGGCAGATATCTTCCTAACAAGAGATGACAGGGGCCCAGGAATGCTGCTGGATCAGGTTTCAGACCAGGCTGGTTCCAAAGGCACAGGGAAATGGACCTCCCAGGATGCCATGGATCTTCCGGTACCGGTCAATGTGATAGATACCGCAGTGTCCATGCGCGAGCTTTCCGGGTTTCCGGATCAGCGACTCCTGGCATCCGGACTGTATGCCGGCCTGGAAAAAATATCCTATTCCAGGGAATCCTGGATTGAACTGGTCCGCCAGTCCCTCCATTTTGCCACGGTGATCAGTTATGCCCAGGGGCTGACCATGCTGCAATCAGCATCCAAGGCCCTGAATATGGATGTACCCCTGCCGGAAGTAGCCCGAATCTGGAGAGGAGGCTGCATCATCCGATCTGCCCTGCTTGATCTCTTTTATCCGGCCTTCCTCCGGAATCCTAAACTGAAAAACCTGTTACTGGATGCAGATCTGGCGAAGCAATTACAAGGCAGGGATATTGCCCTGCGCCAGGTCATCGCAGAAGCGGCCCGAACCGGCTACCCGGTAGCCGGATTAATGTCCGCCTTATCTTATTTTGATAACTACCGCTTGGAACGTATGCCCACTAACCTGATCCAGGCCCAGCGGGATTATTTCGGGGCCCATACTTATCAGCGGACAGACATACCTGGGACCTTCCATACGGAGTGGGAGCCCTGAATAGAGAGAAAAATCAACCATTTAAAGACCGTTTAAACCATGGATAAGGACAAGCAGGCAGTATCTTCACTGATTTTCATCTTCGGTGGGAGTGGCGATTTAAATTACCGGAAGCTCACCCCGGCTTTGTTCAATCTGTTCCTTGATGGATGGATTCCTGATCATTTTTCTATCGTGGGTACCGGAAGGACAGCCTATACTGATGATTCCTTCCGCGCTCACCTGCTCGAAGGAATCCAGAAGTTTTCCCGGCGTAAAGCCGAAGACGGGGATTCCTGGGGAAAATTCGCTGGTCATATCACCTACTGGAAGATGAACGCTGACGATGACCATGCCTATTCGGAAATCACCGATATTGTGAATGCCCGGGAAAAAGAGTGGGGTGAACATCCCCATGTGATCTTCTACCTTGCTGTTGCACCCCAGTTGGTCCCAGACATAGCCCGGCATCTGGGAAACCTGAATATATGTCATGAGTCCCATAACACCCGGATAGTGATCGAGAAGCCCTTTGGCCATGATCTGCAGAGCGCCCATGATCTGAATGCACTTCTGGGGAGCATGTTCAAGGAAGATCAGATCTTCCGCATTGATCATTACCTGGGTAAGGAAACAGTCCAGAATATCCTGGCCCTGCGGTTTGCCAATACTTTATTCGAACCCATCTGGAACCGGAGTTTTATTGATCATATTCAAATCACGGCAGCGGAAAGTGTCGGTCTGGAAGGCCGGAGCAGTTATTATGAGGGAGCGGGTGCCCTGAGGGACATGGTGCAGAACCATATCCTTCAGTTATTATGCATGATTGCCATGGAAGCTCCGGTATCTTTTGACGCCAATGAGATCCGCAATAAAAAAGTGGACGTGCTGAATGCTATCCACCCTATTTCCAGGGATGAGGTACATAACTATGCAGTTAGGGGACAGTACCAGGCCGGATGGATGAAGGGTGAAAAGGTCAAAGCATACCGGGCAGAGGAAAAAGTAAACCCGGAGTCCCGGACAGATACCTTTGCCGCTGTCAAATTCTATATTGATAACTGGCGCTGGCAGGGAGTGCCCATTTATGTCCGCACCGGGAAATACCTGCATGATAAAACCACGATCATCACCCTCCAGTTCAGGCCAGCCCCGCATTATGCTTTCCCCCCTGAGGCAGCCGATACCTGGCGGCCCAACCGCCTCACCATCAGCATCCAGCCGGCAATGGATATCCGTATCCGCTTCCAGTCCAAGCTTCCCGGTCAGAACATGCTGCTGAGTCCGGTGGATATGATATTCAATTATGAGGATGCTTATGGAGAGCATTCCCCCGAAGCCTATGAAACCCTGTTACTGGATGTCATGCGCGGGGATGCCACCCTGTTCATGCGGGCAGACCAGGTGGAAGCGGCCTGGAAGATCATCATGCCTATTTTGGATTCCTGGAATGCCAGACCCCCCATGGATTTTCCGAACTATGCGCCAGACAGCTGGGGGCCCGAAGACGCGGAAGCATTAATTGCCAGGGACGGCAGAACCTGGATCACTATGCCTCCTATTAAAAATTAATTGATTCTTTAAATAAAGAATGGTTTCAACTCCCTGGGTATGACCCAGGGGTTCCAAACTGGAAAATGATTATCCCAATACCTACCCTTTTATGCAGATACACCAGGAAAAAGATCTCGCCAGTCTCAGCCAGTCTGCAGCAACCTGGATAGCCAACCTGATCAAGCAGACCCTGGTCACTCAGGACCGATTCACCTGGGCGCTTTCCGGTGGCAATACCCCAAAAATATTATACCACTTACTGACTACTTTTCCATACCGGGATCAGATCCCCTGGGAGAAGTTGCACCTGTTCTTTGGGGATGAACGCCATGTCCCTTTCAGTGATTCCCGCAACAACGGCAATATGGCATATCATCATCTGATCAGTATGGTTCCTGTACCACTTGACCAGATCTATTATATGCGAACAGATATTGCTCCTGAAGAGTCAGCGTTGGAATATGAGCGTTTGCTTCACCGTTATTTTGATGGGAAAAAACACAGTTTTGATCTGGTATTGTTGGGAATGGGTGAAGACGGTCATACCTTGTCCCTTTTCCCAGGTACAAAAGTGATTTTTGAAAACAAGAACTGGGTACTTGCCTATTATGTAGCAACGCAGCAAATGTACCGGATCACGTTGACCCCGGCAGTAGTCAATCAGTCCTCCGCCATCGCTTTCCTGGTCACCGGTTCCGACAAAGCAGGTACATTGAAGGAAGTGCTTCAGGGTAAGAATGATCCAGCCAGGTTCCCTTCGCAAATCATACAACCGCAGGATGGGGAACTTCATTGGTTCATTGACCAGGACGCCGGAACATACCTGTAAAATAAATACCTAGGAAATTAAGAAGATTGGCTATGATAAATGTAAACAGCTGAATAGAAGATGAATACATTTCCCTGGACGGGAATTGTCCAACGCGGTCAAATCAGGTAACCATACAAGTTATCGTCCTTGTTAATTTCCGTGTACCCAAAATGATGAAGCTGCATGTTATTGATCAGCGCTTCATACCCTTCCCGTTCCCCCAGTTCAATGCCGATCAATGCGGGACCTGCCTCCTTATTGTGTTTCTGGATATACTCAAACCGGGTGATGTTATCCCCCTCTCCCAGCACATAGTTCACAAATTCCTTCAGTGCTCCCGGCCGCTGGGCAAACCGGATTATGAAATAATGCTTTAGCCCCTCAAATAGCAAGGATCTCTCCTTGATCTCCTGCATTCGGTCAATATCATTATTGCCACCGCTGAGGATGCATACGACCTTTTTTCCGGCTATTTCCTTGCGGTAGTCATTCAGGGCAGCTATGGACATGGCTCCTGCGGGTTCTGCGACGATGGCATTCTCATTATACAGATCCAGGATGGTGGTGCAAATCCTGCCTTCAGCAACCAGGTGAAGGTCGTCCGTCACCTGACGGCAGATCTCAAAAGTGAGGTCCCCGGTCCGTTTCACCGCAGCGCCATCTACAAACCTGTCGATGTCAGCCAGGGTGACCGGGTGACCGGCTTCAAAGGCCCTCAGCATCGATGGGGCTCCTTCCGGCTCAAGGCCAATGATTCGGGTTTTGGGACTGAAGGCCTTAAAGTAGGTACCACAACCTGCGAGTAAACCCCCACCTCCCACAGGTACAAACAGATAATCGATCTCATGGAGTTGTTCAAGTATCTCCACAGCCACCGTACCCTGCCCTTCAATGATCCGGTAATCATCAAAAGGAGGGATGAAAACAAGCTGATTTTTTTTTGTGTACTCCTGGGCTACAACGGCGCAGTCATCGAAGGTATCTCCTATCAGCCTGATTTCCGTCATATCCCCTCCAAACATCCTGACCTGATTCACTTTTTGCCTGGGAGTGATTATTGGCATGAAGATCACCCCCCTGACCTGTAATTTACTGCAACTGTAGGCAAATCCCTGGGCATGATTGCCTGCGCTGGCGCATACGACTCCGTTTTTTAGTTTATCCGCAGGAATGCTGCTCATCATATTATAGGCGCCCCTCAGTTTATAAGAACGGACAACCTGCAGATCTTCCCTTTTGAGGTAGATTTCACCCGCATACCTCGCCGATAACTGGACATTAAACTGCAATGGAGTCCGGTTGATCACATGTTCCAGCCTTTGACTGGCGGCTTGAAAATCCAGTCCCCTGATCGGGGGTTTCGCGATATCGGTTTTCAAATTCTCCAAGTCAATACCGGATTATTGTATTATTCATGTCAGCCTGTTTTTATCTGGGGAAAACCCATTATTTTTTCCAACAATTTATTGCTGGTTTTCCGGCCTCAGGCCCCGCACTGTCTTGCCTGCCTGCCAAAGTTCGCTTTCCCGGAGTTCTTTTAGTTCCACCTGAAGCTTTTCCCGGTAATCGGCCTGGCTGTTGCTGTCAATAGAGCGCCTGGACTCTTTTCCGGAAGCTACACTTTCATACAATTCGTTAAACACGGGCAAGGTGGCATCCCGGAATTTCTTCCACCAGTCCAGCGCACCCCGCTGGGCCGTGGTGGAACAGTTGGCATACATCCAGTCCATCCCATTTTCCGCCACCAGGGGCATCAGGGACTGAGTCAGTTCCTCTACCGTCTCGTTGAAAGCTTCCGATGGAGTATGTCCCTTTTTCCTCAATACTTCATACTGGGCGGCAAATATGCCCTGGATGGCTCCCATCAGGGTACCCCGCTCGCCGGTCAGATCGGAAAAAACTTCTTTCCTGAAATCCGTTTCAAACAGGTAACCAGAGCCGACTCCGATACCCAGTGCCAGTGCCCGGTCCCTGGCGCGTCCTGTGGCATCCTGATAAACGGCAAAACTGGAGTTCAGCCCCTTGCCGGCCAGGAAAAGCCGCCGCAGGGAGGTGCCTGAACCCTTGGGCGCCACCAGGATCACATCCACATCAGGTGGAGGCAGGATTCCGGTCTGCTCATTGAAGGTGATCCCAAAACCATGGGAAAAATATAGGGCTTTACCCGGGGTCAGGGCTTTTTTCAGGACAGGCCAGATGGCGATCTGGGCAGCATCGGAAAGTAAAAATTGCAGGATGGTCCCCTTTTGGGCAGCTTCTTCTATCTCAAATAAGGTTTTGCCAGGCACCCACCCGTCCGCCACTGCCTTATCCCAGGTGATTCCTTTACGCTGACCCACGATGACCCGCAGCCCATTATCCCGGAGATTGAGGGCCTGTCCGGGTCCCTGGACACCATAACCGATAATGGCGATGGTTTCCTCTTTAAGAACCTGCCGCGCTTTTTCCATAGGAAATTCTTCGCGGGTCACCACATCTTCCCGGACTCCGCCAAAATTGAATGTTGCCATTTGCGTTTAATTTTAAGTTTAAAAATGTTTATCAATGTACAGTATCCTGCTTTCCCGGGACATAATAGGCGGCAGATCCTTCCACGAGCACGGTCCTTTCTACTTCAATGAACTTTTCCACCTGTGATCGGACCTTTCTCATATTTTCACTGGTGGTATACAGGATGAATCTGGCCACACCGGAAAGCCGGTTGTCTTCCAGTTCGTAGGCAGTAAGGCTCTTGATCCGGATACGTCTGCGATTGAAAGCATTGATCATCCGGTTCAGGATATTGAAGTTATTATCCGCAAACACTTCCAGCGTGAATTCCTTTTTCATGATCTTTTTTTATAACAGACCAGGTTTATTTTTTCACTTCCAGGATCATATCGGAAACCCCGGCCCCGGAAGGAACCATGGGAAATACATTTTCTTCCTTTTCCACTTTTACATCCACAAAATAGGGGCCATTGTGCGCCAGCATAGTACTCAGTACATGGGAAAGTTCTTCCCGCCGGGTGACTTCCACGGCAGGGATGCCATAAGCTTGTACCAGTTTCACAAAATCCGGGTTCACCATTTCAGTAAAAGAATATCGGCTCTCAAAGAATAATTGCTGCCATTGGCGCACCATGCCAAGGAAATTATTGTTCAGCACGACGATTTTTACGGCAATATTATACTGAAAAATAGTTCCCAGCTCCTGCAAAGTCATCTGGAAACCTCCGTCCCCGATGATGGCGATAACCGGCAAATCCTTCTCCCCCAGCCGGGCACCCATGGCTGCGGGAAGCGCAAAACCCATGGTGCCCAGGCCACCCGAAGTCACATTAGTCCTCGGCGTTTTATAGGTAAAGTACCGGGAGGTGACCATCTGGTGCTGTCCCACGTCAGTAACTATCACGGCATGACCTCCGGTCAGTTCTGACAAATGACGGATTACTTCCCCCATCTTGATCTGACCGGAAACAGGGAACCAATCTCCGGCAACAATTTTTTCATATTCCTGCTGACGCAGCTGATGAAAGCTGTCCACCCAATGGTCGTGCTGCTTGGGTTCAATCCTTTCGATCAGCGCTTTCAGCGCCTCCTTGGCGTCCGCATGAATGGCAATATCCGCCGGAATGTTCTTGTTGATCTCCGACAGGTCAATGTCAATATGAATGATCTTGGCCTGACGTGCATATTTACTTAAATCCCCGGTGACCCGGTCATCAAACCGCATACCTATGGCAATCACCAGGTCGCATTGATTGATATTCTTGTTCGGTCCGTAATTACCGTGCATGCCCAGGTATCCGGCGTATAAAGGATGATCAGTCGGAAAACCAGAAAGACCGAGCAGGGTACTGGCCACCGGAATACCTGATTTTTCAGCAAATGCGGTGAGTTCCGCGGTTGCCCCGGAAAGCAAAATCCCCTGACCCGCCAGGATAAATGGCTTATTGGCCTGATTGATTAGGTCTACAGCCAGTTCAATATCCCCCGGATTCAGCACAGGTACCGGGTTATAGGTCCTGATATAGGTACAGGGTTCATAATGGAATTGCAGGTTGCCGAACTGTGCGTCTTTGGTGATATCCACCAACACAGGCCCCGGGCGTCCGGTACGGGCAATATAGAATGCCTTTGCCATGGCTTGGGGTATTTCCTCACTACGGGTGATCTGCACATTCCATTTTGTCACCGGAATAGTGATATTCATCACGTCGGTTTCCTGGAAAGCATCGGTACCCAGCAGGTGAGAAGCGACCTGACCGGTGATGCAAACCAGCGGAGTGGAATCGATCATGGCATCCCCAAGACCGGTAACCAGGTTAGTCGCTCCCGGTCCGGAGGTGGCGAAAACCACCCCAGGCCGGCCGGATACCCGGGCATAGCCCTGGGCAGCATGAATGGCCCCCTGTTCGTGTCGGGTCAGGATATGAGTAACTTTATCTGCATAATGATATAAAGCATCATAGATCGGCATGATAGCCCCTCCGGGATATCCGAAAATGGTTTCCACCCCTTCTTCCAGTAAACAGATGATCAGGGCTTCAGCCCCGGTGATCTTTTGCTCCGGTTGCTGAACAGACTCAGTCTTCGTCAGTAACGCATCCTTCTGTGGCATTTTTTACGAGTTTGGCATATTTGAATAAAACTCCGCTATCCGCTTTAAGTGGTGGCTTTTTCCAGGATTTTCTGCGTACTTCTATTTCCGTGTCCGGAATATGCAGTTCGATCAGGTTACGGGTTGCATCGATCTCAATCCAGTCATCTTCCTGGACCAGCGCGAGGGTACCCCCTTCATAGGCTTCCGGGGTGATATGCCCCACTACAAACCCATGGGTGCCTCCGGAAAACCTGCCGTCTGTGATCAGGGCAACTGTTTTACCCAAACCTGAACCTATGATGGCTGAGGTAGGCTTAAGCATTTCGGGCATTCCGGGAGCCCCTTTTGGTCCCACATACCGGATCACCACCACATCACCGGATCTTACCCTGCCGTCCTGTAAACCGCTGATTAGCTCATGCTCCCCGTCAAAGACCCGCGCAGGTCCTGCAAACTTCTCCCCTTCCTTGCCGGTAATTTTAGCCACGGCACCCAGTTGGGCCAGGTTTCCGGATAAAATTTGGATATGACCCGTTTTTTTAATGGGATCGGTAATGGGATGAATAAGGTCCTGTTGATCAAAATGAAGATCAGTGGCATCTTTCAGGTTCTGAGCCATGGTTTTTCCCGTGACCGTCATACACTGGCCATGCAACATTCCCTGCTTCAGCAGATATTTCAGGACTGCCGGAACACCCCCCTGTTTATGGAGGTCTTCCATCAGGTATTTGCCACTTGGCTTTAGATCAGCCAGCAGGGGGATCCGGTCACTGATCTGTTGGAAATCCTGAAGGGACAGGGGGACTTTTACCGTCCTGGCCATGGCAATCAGGTGAAGCACTGCATTGGTAGAGCCTCCAAGGGCCATCACTATGGTTATGGCATTTTCAAAAGCTTCCCTGGTCATGATGTCCCGGGGGCAAATCCCATTTTCCATCAGTATCCGGATATATTTCCCGGCAGATGCACATTCCTGTTTTTTGTCAGCCGATAATGCTGGGTTTGATGAGCTATACGGGAGGGACATGCCCAGGGCTTCAATCGCAGAAGCCATGGTATTGGCCGTATACATCCCTCCGCAGGCTCCCGCTCCCGGACAGCTATGCTGGATAATTCCCTTAAAATCTGCTTCACTCAGCTGACCGGCCATTTTCTGACCAAGGGCTTCAAAAGCTGAAATGATATTAAGGTCCTTCCCCATATACTTTCCCGGCGCAATCGTTCCCCCATATACCATCAGGGCCGGCCTGTTCAGTCTGCCCATGGCCATCAGGGATCCCGGCATATTCTTGTCACATCCGGGAATGGCAATGAGGGCATCATAATATTGGGCACCGCAGACTGCTTCAATGGAATCCGCAATAATTTCCCGGGATACCATGGAATACCGCATCCCATCCGTACCATTGCTGATTCCGTCACTTACCCCAATGGTATTAAAAATGAAGCCTACAAGGTCCTGCTTCCATACCCCATCTCGTACCCAGGAAGCCAGCTCATTGAGGTGCATGTTACAGGTATTTCCCTCATACCCCATCGATACAATGCCTACCTGCGCCTTTAGCATATCCTGTTCCTTCAGCCCGGTCCCGTAAAGCATGGCCTGTGCTGCAGGCTGGGTGGGATCCTGGGTAACCTGTTTACTGTATGGGTTCATTTCCTTCATCTTCAGGTATTATGGAAATCACAAAACAAAAAAACCTTCCCGTTTCTGGAGGAAGGCGATCAGTATCTGAATGTTTTATTTGATCCGATTACAGCATTCTTCCGGGGGACAGGCCAATAAAGATAATACTAATGATCCCTACTCCCGGTACAAGGGGCCGGGAACCGGAGATCCGAATATTATCTGGAATAATCTGCATGGAAAGAATGCGGAATTGATTAAAGCAAATTTAATGCGGGAATTGAATATCAACCAACAAAAACTTGATTTTTTATACTTTTATCAAATTTAATGCGGTTTTTTTTATTTTCCTCACAATATTACCAATTAATTGATAATTTTTCACTTTTGTTTGGAAATACCGCCCATGCTGTTGCTGATTGACGACCCGGTTGCAGATGGATAACCCGGTCATTCAGTTTCAGGGATATTAATCCGGGAAATCCATGCAGGACCAGCTTGATCTGCGTAAACTTGCTGGAATAACTTCCCGTTGGCTTTGCGAAAAGAATCTGATGCTTTTCGGGGTCAAACGAGATCAGCCGCCGGTAAAAGACCCCTTGTTCATATTGATAAGTGTTCCCATCGTCTTCATAATACCGGAAACTGCTGGGATCTGTTCCATACCAGACATGTATCTGCAGGACCCCATCTCCCTTATCCATCGTGCTTTGAACGGGATGCTGCATCGGGATAATGCTTCCTGCCCTGACAAAGACAGGCAGGTCATTGAGCGGTGCGGCAACCCAAAATGCATGTCCACCCTTGATATAATCGCCAGTGGACATGCGGTACCAACCACATTTTGGGAAATAAACTTTAGCGGAATCCCGGTAACTCACCACAGGTGCCACCAGCAGGGCATGACCCAGCTGGAATTCATTTTCGAATCCCGGACGGTAAATATGTTGATCATAGGCATAATCAATAGCCAGGCTCCTTTCCACAGGCATGCCATTCCGGCTGGCCTCATAGAAAGTGCTGTAGAGGTAGGGAAGCAACCGGTACCGTTGTCTGATTGATTTCCTCATGAGGGCTTCGTTCTTCTTTCCCCATCGCCAGGGCTCATGGAAAGTATTTCCCTTGGCCGTATGATTACGGAACATCGGGGTATAGGTCCCCAGCGACATCCACCGGACCATGAGGGCCGGTGTTGGATTACCGGAAAATCCGCCGATGTCCATTCCTACAAATGGTTCGCCGGAAAGCCCCATGGAATTGATCAGGCGGTAGCCCAAAAGCATATGTTCATCCGTGGAGTTATTATCACCAGTCCACATGGCCGAATAACGCTGGATACCACTATACGCGGCCCGGGACAGTACAAAGGGCCTACGGCCCCCCAGTAACTTCCGGGTACCGTTATAGGTAGCCCTGGCCATCTGCATCCCATACACATTACGGACTGAAGCCAGCGTAGCCCGGTGATCCGGGTTACCGAACTCGATGAGGTCTGGTATATCCTGACCCCAGGCGGATGGTTCGTTCATATCATTCCAGAAACCGGTCACTCCACTATCGGACAGTGCACTGAAATTCTTTCCCCACCAGGTCCGGACCTGCCTGCGGGTGAAATCAGGGAAATGGCTCCGGCCGGCCCAAACTGAACCGGTATAATAGCTTCCATCCGGGTAACGGGCAAAGGCGCTGTCCCGCATGCCTTCATCAAAAGCAGGATATCCTTTTTCCACTTTGATACCCGGATCAATAATAGTGACCAGGTGGAACCCCATCATTTTAAGGGAATCGGTCATCTCCCTGGGGTCCGGGAAAGTGACCGGGTTCCAGGTAAATACCTTGTAATGGTCCATATAATCAATATCACAATACAGCACATCACAGGGAATCTGCTTTTCACGGAATGTCCGGGCAATGCCCAGCAATTCCTTGCTGCTCATGTAACTGTACCTGGACTGCTGGTAACCTAGGCTCCAGAGCGGGGGCATATGAATATGTCCGGTCAGCGCAGAGTAATCCTGAAGGATCCCCCGAATGGTGGAAGCTCCGAAAAAATAATAGTTCATTTCACCGTCATCGGCACCAAAAAAACAAAACTGACTATCCGTAGATGATCCAAAATCAAAAAAGGACCGGAATGTATTGTCAAAGAATATTCCGTAAGTCAAAGAATCATGGATACCCAGATAAAACGGCATCGTGGAATATATGGGATCCCGGTTAAGGGAATAACCAAAAGCATCCGTGTTCCAATTCACATAATGGTTTCCCCGGCGGTTAAGGTTACCGGTCTTTTCACCTAATCCAATGAACTTTTCACCTGGTAATAATGTTCGGTAATCCGTGATTTCATGGCCCAGCCAGCGTACACCCAAACCCCCGTAATCCCCACTCAGCATTTTTCCTCCCCGGGTGTAAAAACTGATCTGCAACGGGTCCTTATTCACCCGGACTTCGAGGGAATCCGTAAGGAGCAAAATATTGCCTTTGGAATCCTGTACTTTGGTGAACTCCCCATCCGGTTTGCCGATAACCGCATAGGAAAAATCCGATGAAAATACCTGATGTGACATCCTGACCCGGATCATTGTCGGACTGTAAACCTGGATCGAAGCCCAGCATCTGGTGGTTCGGATCAATATTCCATGTGATGTCTGATGAAAATTAACCACATCCCCCGCCGAAGTACTCAGTCGACTGCCCTGTGCTAATCCGCTTAGGGCTCCAAAAAGAATCAATGGCAGTAAAACGGGGATCTTAGAAGAAAAAACCCTGGTGATCATGTAGGTGTACTGTTTAACCACATAAATGGCGTCCAAGATACCATTTTTCTTATTAATGTGTATAATATACACATTTTATTTTTAATAGCTGAAAGAAGTTCTTCCGTATAAAACTACAGACAGTTCCTGATAATCCGGCGTAGTGAATTTTCCTGTAGCTCAAGCTGACGCAACAGGGTAAGCTGATTTTTTGCCCGGACAAAATTGTGTTCCGGATATCTGATGGGATAATATATATCGTTGTTGAGGAAATCAGTAAGGAACCGGATCCCCTGCATATAGATTATGAACTGGCCAGCATAGTAAAGCAAATCTTTTTCCGTCTCGGTAAGTCCTTCCCCGATCTCGGACAGATACCCTTTCATAAGCGCTTCATAATAAGGTTCCCGGATGACGATTTTGGCGTAATCCTGTTCTTCCTCCGAAACCGGACTAGTATAGGTCCGCACCATATCTCCCAGATCGGAAATGATCTTTCCTGGCATCAGGGTATCGAGATCAATCACGCATATCCCCCCGAATGTGGTTTCATCCAGGAGTACATTATTTATTTTTGTATCATGGTGCATCAGCCGGTCCCGAAACTCGGGGTTGGTTTTCAACTCTTCGAAAGTTATGGCTATGAAAGAATATTTCAAAAAGGCATCAATCAGTTCTTCTGCATATTCCCTGCGTTCTTCCCGGGCATTGCGGATAGCATCCTGAAAATGGCTGTAGCGAAGGGTCAGGTTATGGAAATTGGGGATCGTATCCCGGAAATCATAGAGATCTATCCCCGAAAGCATCCGGGTCAGCTTTCCAAACTGCCGGGCGGCCTCATAAGCTTGCCTTGGGTTACTTGCCTGGTCCAATGCCACTGAATGAGGCACGTAGGGTAGAATCCGCCAGAATTCTCCTCCAGATTCAAACATATCATTGCCTGAAGAAGTACGCAAAGGTGCAGGGAAGAAATAAGTGGGGAAATTCTCTTTCAGAAACTCAGCAGCCAGACGCTGATTACGGGCGATGATCCCTGGTTCCAGGAAAATACTGGTATTGATCCGTTGCAGGACAAAATCCGTACCCCCACTTTGATGATGTAGACGAACTGTATTATTGATGTGGCCGGAACCGAATTTTTCTACGTGGTAGTTCTTACCCTCCAGTCCATATGCCTCAAGAATGCCAGGAGAAAGGTTCAGGTCCATAGTCTGTCTGGATAAGCACCATCCTGCACCAGTTGCCTGAAGCTTCGCTCCACCACCGGAGCATCTTCCTTATAAGTTACACCGAACCATTTGGCGGAGGTGGGTATCACCCTGACCCTGCCTCTACCTGATACGATGAAGGCATCTATTGCAAGGGGTATAAAAAATTCAGCTTTTGGATTTCCGGCATTGCGATCCACAAAATCATGGAACTGATGCAGGGAAAAATCAAAAAAGGAAGGATGGAACCCCCAGAAATTCATGGATACCGGGGTGGATGCCCTGAGTGGATGAATGCCCTTTTCGTCCTCAAATACGATCTGTCCGTTTTCCCTGAATATTTTGGTCCTTTCCTGAATCGCAAGCAGGTTACCCGTAGCATCCACCTCACAGACTCCGCGGGATACTGAACCATGTTCGGAAAGGGTATTACCCAGTTCATATCCCACCACGCTGTAATTATCCTCCCTGCATTGCGTCTGAAGAAATTCTGACATGCTGACAAAGGCCTCTTTTCCGTAGTAATCATCCGCATTGATGACAGCAAAGGGCTCCTTGATCACATTCCTTGCGCAAAGTATGGCATGCGCCGTGCCCCAGGGTTTTATACGTTCTGGAGGAAGCTGTCTTCCGTCCAAATGATCGTTAAGCTCCTGGGTAACATAGGATGCACGGATTTTCCCCTCAAGCTTGGGATCAAAAATTTGGCTGAATTCTTCCCGGAAACTTTCCCGGACCACGAATACGACCTGCCCGAAACCGGCTCCAACCGCATCGTAAATAGAATAATCCATGATCGTCTCCCCGCCCGGTCCAAATTGCTGTATCTGTTTCATGCTGCCATATCGACTGGCCATTCCGGCAGCAAGCACAAGTAATGTAGGTTGCATATTTATCGTTCTTTCCAAATGAATATTTTTGTTTAGTTTTTGCAGTCAAACTACATCAATTCATCAAATTCAACAAAAAAAACCTGAATTTGGACTCCAGAGCCCAGGAATTACAAGTACTTTACCTCAAAATTTTATTATTAATGGCTATATCCGATATTATCATTATCATTTTCAGGTTTTCCCAAGCAAAGATCTTTACGTTCAGACTTCTTTCAGAGAGATATTCACTTGCCCCATGACTTTTCAAAATGATAAAGAATCTTTTATTTTCCATCCTGGCTATATTCCCTGTGCAACATGTTTTCTCTCAGAAAACATTCCATTTAAAATTAGTACTGGATAGTAGTATTGATTCGAAGAAAATAACTTGCGATTATTATGATGGAAAGCATAGAATTTTCATAGTAAATAAATTTCTACATAATATTATAAAAGTAAAAGGTCTATACTTTTCTCATTTGGCGTCCTTTACTATTGCTTATGCATCTGATTTAAATTATTATAGTTGCAACTTTTTTATAGATGATAAGCCTGCGCAAATTCATCTTTATTTAACGCCTAAAAAGCAAGATAACCGCTTAAAATATAGCACCATTATAAATGCTCAACCTATCTTCGATACTAATACCAATATGGTCTATAAAGGCCTTTTTAAATACCGATTGAAAGAAGCAAAGGCAGTATCAGAATTTTGGAAGATACATGGAACTGAGATCTTCCGCGACGATTCAATTACCCACATATTAGGGAAATTATACAAGCTACTAAACGATCGTTCCATGTTATTTTTAAAAAAATATCCTCGAGACTATTTTTCATTTTGGTATTTTAGGGACCAAATCATTGACCCCTCACTCAGGCTTTTTAAAGGAGATTCAGCCTATTTAAAAAGGTTAATTGTCTATTTTAGATCCGTTTTCCCTACGAAATACACTGAAAGTATAGAAGGTAAAGAATTAATTAAACATGTTGACGAAATAATAAATCCTTCAAAATTATATCAATTAGCTCCTGAATTTACTTTTAATGACATAAATGGTAATAAAATTGATTTAAGCGATTTTAGAGGTAAATATGTGCTACTCGATTTTTGGGCGACCTGGTGTTTACCTTGTATGAATCAACTCCCTTTTATAAAAGAGATCAGAAAAACCAATTCATTAAAAAGGTTAACCATCATAAGTGTTAGTCAGGATATTGACTCAGCTAGGCTTAGGGATGTAATAATAAAAAACAAAATGAATTGGATCCATATTTTTGATCAAGATGATGAATTAAGCAAACTTTATGGTGTGATTCCATTACCAACTCTATTTTTAATAAATAAAGAAGGCTATATCATTTATAAAGACAGCAATGGCAAAAATGATAGAGAAAGACTTCTTGATAGATTAAAAACAAACGGATTATCCTTTTAATTTTTTTAGAAACTGGGTTGAAGAGCCTGAAGTTCCCTGATTTGCTTTCAGTAGTTCCCTTATTTAACATTATAAAGTTTAATTCACAGTTTTATTTATAAGTAGTGTATTTTTATGGACTACTGAAAGGGAGTTCAGATCTGGTGATTCAGTATTTCATTCCCATCAAAAGCTTGTATAAATTATTATTCGTTTTATCAATTTTATTATAATTTCCCTCCATGAAAATAAGCACTCTTGCCTTAGCCATACTTTTACAGGTCGGATCGGCGATCGTCGTTACTGCACAGGAGCAGGAAACCAACTTAGGTATTATTCCGGCCCCGGCCCACATTAATATCCGGGCTGGCTATTTTATCATCAACCATTCCACCCTGATTAAAGCGGATGGAAATGCCGCCACACATTGTGCAACATTACTGAACGACTACCTGCAGAAAAATTATGGTTACACCCTTTCAGTCAGACCAGCTTCCTATCCATCTCATGGGGCACGAGTGATCCGCTTCGCATTGCGACCCAAACTGACTGTTCCCGAAGGTTACCGGTTACATTGCTCTCCTGGAATCATTCAGGTAGAAAGTTCAGGGGGCGCGGGATTATTTTACGGACTGCAAAGCCTGATCCAGATGATCGATGCAGCTACAAGGGTTCTGCCTGACAACCAGCCTATTGTGATACAAGTGCCTTGTGTAGACATCAATGATTATCCCCGTTTTTCTTACAGAGGCATGCACCTGGATTGTTGTAGACATTTTTTTCCCTTATCCTTTATAAAAGAGTACCTGGATCTCATGGCCAGGTACAAGATCAATACTTTTCACTGGCATCTGACCGACGACCAGGGTTGGCGGATCCAAATTAAGAAATATCCCCTGCTTACCCAGGTGGGTGCTTACCGTAAGCAGACCCTGGTCGGACATGCCGGATCTGGAAAATATGATGGCATACCCTATGGGGGCTATTATACCCAACGGCAAATCCGCGACATAGTGCAATATGCCCATGAACGATATATCACAGTGCTCCCTGAAATTGAAATGCCCGGTCATTCTCAGGCTGCCCTAACAGCTTATCCTTACCTCGGATGCACGGGCGGACCTTATGCAGTTGCGACCAGTTGGGGAGTATTTCCTGATATCTATTGTGCAGGCAAGGATTCCACCTTTGATTTTCTGGAGAATGTCCTGAGGGAGGTGATGAAGCTTTTCCCCAGCCACTATATCCATATCGGAGGTGATGAGGTACCCAAAGTAAGGTGGGAGCAGGATCCCCGGGATCTGGCCAGGATGAAATCATTGGGCCTGACTTCAGCAGATCAGCTGCAAAGCTATTTCATCCAGCGCATTGAAAAATTCCTGAATGCCCATGGCAGGGCCATTATCGGCTGGGATGAGATCCTGGAAGGGGGCTTGGCCCCAAATGCTACAGTCATGAGCTGGCGGGGGGAAGCGGGGGGAATAGCAGCTGCTGAACAACATCACGATGTCATTATGACTCCCGGTAACTGGGTCTATTTTGATCATGGCCAGGGGGATCCTTCCCGGGAGCCCCTGAATATCGGGGGTTATCTTCCGCTGAGCAAAGTATACAGTTATGACCCGGTACCTGCTGCCCTGCCGGATTCTGAAAGGAAATATATCCTGGGAGTGCAGGCCAATGTCTGGTCTGAGTATATTGCCACTGTCCGCAAAGCTGAATATATGATCCTGCCACGCATGCTTGCCCTGGCAGAAATCGCCTGGACACCGCTGGATAAAAAAAATTATCCGGATTTCCTGAGCCGCCTTCCATCTCACCTGGCCAGACTGGACCGCGAACATATCTTTTTCCGGATACCGGAACCAGCAGGGCTTTCCAACCAGATCACCACTCAGGATAAGCTAATGGTCAAATTGATCCCTTATGTCCCGGGCACCCGGATGCATTACGCGATTGGAGATACGGTTACCCTTTCCTCCCCGGTATATACCCATCCCCTGGAACTAAATCTCGCCCTGGATCAGCCGGATACCCTCAATGTGCTGGAAGTGACTCCTTCCGGGAATACCAGCGTGATGTACAGTGCAGTGTATAAGCGCCAGGCCTTCCATAAAAGTCTCCCATATACCCCTGGCCCCGGCGGTCTCCGGTTCAGCCTGTACCATCAACCGGTGTTCCGCATGTCAAGCCTGGATTCACTGGCTGCGGACTCCAGCGGCATTGTAGATTCCATATCACTCAAGAACCTGGGTAACTCCATGCACACAATTGGGATGTTTACCGGGATGATCCGGATAGATGGTTCAGGAATCTACCGGTTTGTGGCCACCACCAGCGGCAGGGTGGATCTGTTTATTGACGGAACTGAAATAATCAGCAATGACCAACGGGATGCCGAGCAGAGTACCGAAGGGATGATACCGCTTCTGGCAGGGTATCATCGGATCAGCCTGAAATATATGGGCTATGGGAAGGAACAATACCTGCAGGTAAATTTTGGTCTCAAAAACGGACCATTGCAATCCATGAATCCTGGCATGCTGTTCCATTGACCGGAACCTCCTTTACCCAACAGCTCTGTTATGATGCTATAAGCATCGATCCAGTGGAAGATCCTGACCTTTCTAAAAAGGGGATCCGGCTTTCCGTATTAAGACTGGACCGTATTCATCCGGTGATTTCAGGAAACAAATGGTTCAAGCTCCAATATAACCTCAGGGAAGCCATAAACCTCCATGCCCATACCCTGCTTTCATTCGGAGGTCCATATTCCAATCATCTGCTCGCAACGGCAGCTGCCGCATGCCTTTGCGGAATGAAAAGCATAGGAATAGTCCGGGGTGAGGCACCCCCAGGGCTAAACCTTACCCTGAATCAAGCTGCCCAAATGGGCATGGATCTTCATTTTATTGCCCGCCGTGAATATGATTTTGCGGCAAATTCCACTGTTGTTCCTGATTGTTTTGCGGGGGAAAAGGGTATTTTCCTGATCCCCCCGGCGGCACATAATGTACTGGCAGTAAAGGGATGCGAAGAAATCCTTCACCCGGAGTTATGGCCGGGTTCCATTGAATTAACCGATTTTAGCAGATTTAGCCATATCCTTGCTGCTGCAGGATCCGGCACTACCCTCGCGGGTCTACTTCAAAGTGCATGGCCCCACCAGCAAATAATCGGTATACCGGTCATGGGCCAGGGAGAACAGCTGTTGGAGCCGGTGAAAAAGTTGCTTACTCATCCCCGGAAAATGGATCAGCTTCACCTGATCACGGATGCTCATTTCGGGGGTTTCGGCCGGGTCAGGCCGGATCTCCTTTCTTTTGTAAACTACCCTGCACCAAGAGTGCAGGGCGTTCAATGTGCCAATTGGCGATTGAACTTTAAACCTTGATTATGCACAGCACAGCTATACAAACCAGATTTTTCTGGCGAGTTTACACACACCCCAAGTGTAGCA
>DATLTB010000027.1:0-4302 GCA_035533815.1 Chitinophagaceae bacterium | reverse complement strand
TTTTCGCAGATACAGACAGGTATTATACACATACCGGGTACAGCCAAAAGTCTTATTCATCAGCACCTGCTGTTCCCTGGTCGGATAAATCCTGTATTTGTAGGCTTTAAGCATTGACAAAATTACTGGATTTGTCCCAATTACCTTAGTTATATTCGTCCATATTTTTTTTTCATGGGCCTTGGCAGACTGGCATTGTCGAATATCCTGTATCGGGGAGCCAATCTCCTGGTAAGTTATATAAATATAATCCTTCTTTCCAGATTACTGGGACCCCGGGGAATCGGAGAAACATCCCTGTTCATTGCGACGGGCAACTTAACCGTATACATCCTGGGTGGATCCCTCGAATCGGGGCTCATCTACTATTATACCTCCCGCCGGATACCCGGCAACCGGCTAGTTCCCCTGATCTGGGTAATGCTGGGTTTGCAGTTAATCCTGCTTTGGACCCTCATGAGCCTGTTGCATGGAATTCCTGGCCTGCCTGCCCTGATCGGTCTTCCCGGTCCCCGGGGCAGTTCCTGGATTGTCCCTGTATTTGTCATATCCACCATCTGCACCCATTATTTTTCTTCCCTGCTTTCCGGACGGAAAGCTTTCCGTGTCCTTAACCTGGCCATACTGGGCTTCAACCTAAGCATCCTGGTCCTGATCGGGGTTTGCGCCCTGTTGCGTCACCATGGAGCTTACCCCGGAAACGCTGTAATCCTCAAACTTTACTTAATGAGTTTCGGATTACAGGGATTATTTGTTGCCGGAGCTTATTTGGGGCATACCGGGGATGGCCAATGGCAGGGCTGGCATTTCTGGGAGGATTTTAAAACCTTATTCCGGTATGCCAGGTGGGTCTATCTTTCCAATACGTTGGCTTTTCTGGCCCTGAGGCTGGATTTTTGGTTAGTAGGTTATTTCTGCGGTGCCGCAAGGCTGGGGGTGTATTCCCAGGCTGCGCGGGTAGGACAGCTCTTTTTCATCCTGCCCATGGTCATTGCGGCCACCATCCTTCCTTTCGCCATTGAACAAAAGGAAAGTTTCGTTTCGCACCTGGTCCCCCTTTTCAAATGTATCTTTTGGGTGAATCTGCTTAGCGGAGTCTTTTTATGTGCCTGCTCCCCGCTTTTTTTCCCTGGACTGTTTGGCCAGTCATTCCGCTATTCAGCGGTATGTTTCATTATTCTCATGCCCGGCATATTCTGTTATTCCCTGACTAACCTGCCGACCGCATATTTCCTGGGGATACGCAAACTGGGTCCAGTGCTCTGGGAAAGTGTGATCTGTATCGGAATTATCCTGACCGGAGACCTGATCTTCATTCCCCGGTATAATATTCTGGGCGCATCTCTGGTCAGTTCCGCAGGCTACCTGATTTGCGGATTGTATACCCTGAATGTATTTAAAAAGACCTCCGGCCTGAAGGCTGGCGAACTCATCCGGCTCCGGAAAGGGGATATCCACAGGTTCCTGGAGGTCCTGCAATCCCTGACCCATCCTTCGGGTGAACATTCAAATGATCCTGCTGATCCCAGCGACAACCTGCGGAAGGAATTTACCCTATAGCTTTTACCTTACCTTTGATGCAGATGAAAAACATCAGGAACTTCAGCATCATTGCCCATATTGACCATGGTAAAAGCACCCTGGCCGACCGGTTGCTGGAATTTACCCACACCATTTCCGCAAGGGATATGCAGGCCCAGGTGCTGGATGATATGGACCTGGAAAGAGAAAAAGGGATCACCATAAAAAGCCATGCTATACAGATGAATTATGAACACGGGGGCATTGCCCATGTGCTCAACCTCATCGATACGCCAGGACATGTGGATTTTTCTTATGAAGTTTCCCGGGCGCTGGCCGCCTGTGAGGGTGCCCTGCTTTTGGTGGATGCCACTCAGGGAATCCAGGCTCAGACGATTTCCAACCTGTACCTGGCCATGGAAAATGATTTGGAGATCATAGCGGTGATCAATAAAATCGATATGGACGGGGCGAGAATCGCCGAAGTAAGGGACCAGATCACCGAACTGACCGGTTGTCCAGAAAATGACATTCTGCTGGCTTCCGCCAAAACTGGCCTGGGGATCGAGGAAATCCTCAATGCGATCATTATCCGGATCCCGGCCCCCAAAGGTGATCCCCAGGCTCCGCTGCAGGCCCTGATCTTTGATAGTGTGTTCAATTCCTTCAGGGGGATCATCGCTTATTACCGAATCTTCAATGGCTGTATAGCCAGGGGAGACCTGGTCAAGTTTGTCAACACCGGCATGGAATACCTGGCCGATGAGGTGGGCGTGTTGAAACTGGGCCTTGAATCCCGCAAACAGGTAACTACCGGGGATGTGGGATACATCATCACCGGTATTAAGAATGCCCTTGAGGTGAAGGTGGGCGATACCATTACCCTGGCTGCGGATCCCGGAAAGGGGGCAATACACGGATTTGAGGAAGTCAAACCAATGGTGTTTGCCGGAATATTCCCCATCAACACCGATGATTTTGAAGAGCTCCGCAGCTGCATGGAAAAACTGCAGCTCAATGATGCTTCCCTGGTCTTTGAGCCCGAGACCTCCCAAGCCCTGGGATTTGGTTTCCGTTGCGGTTTCCTGGGCATGTTACATATGGAAATTATTCAGGAAAGGCTGGAACGGGAATTTGACCAGACCGTAATCACCACGGTACCAAATGTCAGTTATTTGGCTTTCACCACTTCAGGACAGCAGATATCGGTCAATAATCCCACTGAAATGCCAGATCCGGGCAGGCTGGATAAAATAGAAGAACCATTTATCCGTGCCCAGATCATCAGCATGCCGGAATATATCGGTAATATCCTTAGCCTTTGCCTGAACAAACGGGGGATACTGATCAACCAAAGTTATCTGACGACCACCCGGGTGGAACTTATTTTTGAAATGCCCCTGGCCGAAATCGTCTTTGATTTCTATGACCGCCTAAAATCCATTACCCGGGGCTATGCCTCCTTTGACTACCATCCCCTGGATTACCGGCAGTCCGATATTGTCAAAATGGACATCATGCTAAACGGAGACAAGGTGGATGCCCTTTCCGCCCTCATCCACCGCAGCCGTTCCCAGGATTTCGGGCGCAAGCTTTGCCTGAAACTCAAGGAGCTCTTGCCGCGTCAGCAGTTCCAGATTGCCATACAGGCAGCTACCGGCGCCAAGATCATTGCCCGGGAGACCATATCAGCGCTGCGGAAGGATGTAACTGCCAAATGCTATGGAGGGGACGTCTCCCGCAAGCGCAAACTCCTGGAAAAACAAAAAGAAGGCAAAAAACGGATGCGTCAGATCGGTAATGTCGAGATTCCCCAGGAAGCTTTCCTGGCTGTATTAAGACTGGATGAGTAAAGCGGCAGGCTAATACCGGTTCAGTTTCCCAGGTTATTCTGTTTCAAATGCAGCGGTTTGGGCACACTCACTTTTTTTGCCGGTCCTCCGAAAGGATTGGAAAAATGCTGCCATACTCCATTCTCCCACCGGAAAGCCTCATAAGTGCCATCGGGGACCAGGGTGTATACCTTCCAGGGTTCATTGCTCAGGGAAACCAGGTGATCGTAGATAATCATATGCATTCCGGGATCATAGTTTAGCCGGGCATCCCCGTTCCATTTGTATTGCAGGATAAACCGGTTATGCCGGATGCGGGGATGGCTGTTGCTTGCATAACTGAACACCGGAGCTCCGAATACCGGTTTGCCGTGCAGAAAGGTCAATACCTCCAGCAATTTGCGGACAAAAAGGAGCCCGTTGCCATTGAAGCCGAATAAAGTATAATATTTTTTGCCCCGGTAAGTCTTTTCCACCATATTATAATACAACGCCCCCATCCATTTCAGGTTACTGGTGATGGTGTCTGCAAAATGTTCCGTGATCCCGGAATAATCCAGCAATGGGAATAACTTCAGCTTTCCGTCCTTTGTCCGAATCTGGATCGCGCCAAAGTACACATTGTCTCCGCGTCCCCGGGATAGCTGCCAGGTAAAAATCCGGAAAGAACTATCTCTGGGATATAGGATGGAAATGGTTTTCAGGGAATCGAAGGGAAAGGAAAAAGAACCTTTGATACGCAGGGCGCTGACCAGCATCGGAACAAATGCATTGCAGGCTTCCGTGCGCTCGCCCTGGTCACTGGCATTGACAATCTGATCACTCAAAGGCTGAAGCAGGTTTTCCTTCTGGGTAAGAGAATCCCGTTCAGGGATAAGAAGTCCCTGGGCTTCCAGAGAAAAAAAACCAAACAGGAAAAAAAGGGAAACGAAAACAAATTTCATTGATG
>DATLTB010000026.1:0-10230 GCA_035533815.1 Chitinophagaceae bacterium | reverse complement strand
CCATAACCATTTTCGAAGATACAAACAGGTATTATATACATACCGGGTGCAGCCAAAAGTCTTATTCATCAGCTCCTGTTGCTCTTTGGTCGGATAAATCCTGTATTTGTAGGCTTTGAGCATAAACAAAAATACCTAATTTGTCCCTGTAAGTATATACCAAGTTTGATTGCTGATATTGGAAATTTAGCCCGGATACACCACTATAAACAGGATGGTCAGTTTGGGGATTTCAGATCACCGGCCGGATAAAGATAGAATCCCTTTCCCGTCTTTCTGCCCAGTTCTCCCTGTTTTACTTTTTGCCGTTGCAGCTCACTGGGCCTGAACCTGGGGGCTTTGCCGAATGCCGCAAAGAGAGATTGGCTCACCGTAAGATTGATATCCTGGCCGATGAGGTCGGTCAGGGCGAATGGACCCATGGGAAAACCGGTAGATTCCAGCAACCGGTCAATCCTGGTAAAATCTGTTACCTGCTGTTCTGCCAGCAGGAGGGATTCGAGATAGAACGGGCGGGCTACCCGGTTGACGATAAAGCCTGGCGTGTCGGCAGACTGGACAGGGATTTTATTCATAGCCCTGGCCAGGGCGGTGATCCGGAGAACCACTTCCCGCTCCGTCATGGGGGTATGCACCACCTCCACCAGTTTCATTACCGGAGCCGGATTGAAAAAGTGCATGCCCGCCAACCTCCCCGGAAAAGGAGTCATTTTAGCCATCTTGGTGACCGAAAGCGATGAGGTATTGGTGGCATATACTGCATCAGGACCATTCAGCTCCATCAGCTGGCGGAATAGTTGTCCCTTGAGGGAAGGCTCTTCGCTGACAGCTTCCAGGCAGAATTCGGCCCGGCAATCCCCGAAATTGCCGGTGTGGATGACCAGGCTTCGGATAGCTTCCTGCTTTTCCACAGATAACTTCCCTTTGGCTACACCCTGATCAAGGGTTAAACCCAAACTGAGCCGGGATTTCTCCAGGGCTTCCTGTTTGCTGTCATACAGCAGGACCCGGTAACCCGCAGAGGCAGCAAGATAGGCAATGCCGGTACCCATGGTACCGGCCCCGCAGATGACCATTACGGAGCAATGATTATAAAGCATTGGTCTTTTGAAGTTCAGTATGTTCCGGCAAACTGCCGCAGGAAACGCAGGTCATTTTGGGCGAACAAACGCAGGTCACTGATCCCGTATTTAAGCATCGTTATCCGTTCAGTGCCCATGCCAAAGGCATATCCTGAAAATTGGCCGCTGTCAATCCCGCAATGGTCCAGCACCCGGGGATGCACCATGCCGCAGCCCAGAATTTCCACCCAGCCGGTTTGCTTGCAGACGGGACAGCCAATTCCCTGGCAGATCAGGCAACTGATATCCATTTCAGCGCTGGGTTCAGTGAACGGGAAATAGGAAGGCCGGAACCGGATAGCGGGGACCGGGTCAAACATCTGTTGTACAAAATAATACAGCGTCCCCTTCAGGTCGGCAAAAGAAACCTGCTGGTCAATATACAATCCTTCCACCTGGTGAAAAAAGCAATTAGCCCGGGCAGACACCGTCTCATTCCGGTATACCCTGCCTGGGCAAATGATACGGATCGGCAGTTTTCCCTGTTCCATGATCCGAACCTGCACAGAAGAGGTATGGGTACGCAGCAGCAGGTCCGGATCCCTGGATAAATAAAAAGTATCCTGCATATCCCTGGCAGGATGATCAGCCGGCATGTTGAGTGCAGTAAAATTATGCCAGTCATCCTCGATCTCGGGTCCTTCTGCCACACCGAATCCCAGTTTTTCAAAAATGGAAATGATCCTGGCATGCACAATGGACAGGGGATGGCGGCTTCCCGGAGGGGGGGCCGTTCCGGGCAGGGTCAGGTCTCCCCTTTGCGGAGAACTGCGCGGAGTGTCCAGTACTGACCGGGCATTGGCAAATTTTTCCTCTGCCAATGCCTTCAGCTCATTGAGCAATTGTCCGTATGCTTTCCTTTCGGGGACGGGGATGTCTTTCATCCCGGCAAAAAGGGCTTTCAGAATTCCCCGGGTGCCCAGGAACCGGATCCGGAAAGTTTCCAGTTCTTCCGCATTCCGGAAGTCGGCCTGATTAATCTCCTTGGTATATTCGCTGATGCGGGAATTGATCTGGTTCATCCGGACAAATATAGGCAATGTTGTCCCTTGATGCTGCCCCTAGCCTGTCCAACAATTCTTTGTACCTTTTGGCATCAAATATTCCGCTTGTGAACAACCCATTTTTTATCAGCGGTGACTCCCTGGATCTGAAGGAGATTGCAGGATTACTTGCCTCAGGACGGACGCTTTCCCTCTCCGAAACCGCGCTGCAGCGGATCAAATCCTGCCGGGATTACCTGGACCTGCGTCTTTCCGGCAAGGACCAGGTCATTTATGGCATCAATACGGGATTCGGTGCACTATGCCAGGTGGAGATCGGCGGCGATCAGCTCATGGAACTTCAGGAAAATCTCGTGCTGAGCCATGCTGCAGGCACCGGAGAGGAAGTGCCTGAGGAAATCATCCGGTTGATGCTGTTGCTGAAGATACAGGCCCTTTCCCTGGGTTATTCTGCTGCACATCCGGACACCGTAAAAAGGTTAGTGGATTTTTATAACCTGGAATTGTATCCCGTAGTGCTGGAACTTGGCTCCCTGGGAGCTTCCGGCGATCTTGCCCCCCTTGCCCACATGTCCCTTCCCCTGATCGGGAAGGGCATGCTTAAGTACAGGGGGGAAAAACGGCCCGCAGGGGAATGGCTAGAGCATCATGGTCTGGCCCCCATCCGGCTGCACTCCAAAGAGGGACTGGCCCTGCTGAATGGCACCCAGTTCATGACAGCTTATGGAATCAGCTGCCTGTTGCAGGCAGATCGGCTGATCCGCTGGGCTGATTGCATTGCTGCTATGTCTGCCGATGCCTATGACTGCAGCCTGGAACCTTTCTGGCCCCAAACCCACAAACTCAGACCCCACCCGGGTCAGGTGGCCACTGCAGCGGCCATGATGGAGTTGCTGAAGGGCAGTCAGCTGGCGGAACGACCCAAGCTCCAGGTGCAGGATCCTTATTCCTTCCGCTGTATCCCCCAGGTCCATGGCGCCACCAGGGACAGTTTCCACACGAGCAAAGAGGTGTTTGACCGGGAAATCAATGCAGTAACGGATAATCCTATTATTTTCCCCGGAGAAGGATTAATTGTCAGCGGAGGAAACTTTCATGGACAGCCCCTGGCCCTGATCCTGGATTACCTCAGCCTGGCCATGGCAGAACTGGGAAATGTGTCGGAAAGAAGGATTTATCTTCTGGTTTCCGGGCAAAGGCAACTTCCGCCATTTTTGGTGAACAATGCCGGGTTGCATTCCGGGCTGATGATCGCCCAGTATACGGCGGCATCCATTGTCAGCCAGAACAAACAACTGTGCACCCCGGCTTCTATCGACAGCATCACCAGCTCAAACGGGCAGGAGGATCATGTGAGCATGGGTGCCAATGGGGCCACCAGGCTATACCGGTTGCTGGGGAACCTGGAACGAATCCTCGCTATAGAATTACTTGCTGCCGCACAGGCCCTGGATTTCCGGAGACCGCTGCATAGTTCGCCCCTGCTTGAAGACCTGCACCGCAACTTCCGCAAAGAGATCCCATTCATGGAAAAGGACCGGGAGATCTGGAAGGATATCGCTGCAAGCCTGGCTTTTCTGGGCAATCACGAGCCGGTTGAACCGCCGATCTATGGATGACCTGACCGATCCTGAAGTACCTTTGACATCATCAGGCTGCGAAGCGGATGATCTTTTTTAGGCTGGCGGAATGCCTCTGAAGATATTTTTCAGCAGTTGATCCCGGTCACCCCGACACCCGCAAAATGTGGAATATTGGACGATGCAAACAATCTTTGAACCATTCCGGATTAAATCGGTGGAACCCATCCGGTTCACCACCCGGCAGGAGCGTACCCAAATCCTGGAAGAGGCCCACTATAATCCCTTCCTTATCCGTGCCGATGATGTCCTGATTGACTTGCTGACCGATAGTGGTACTTCGGCAATGAGCAGTGCCCAATGGGCGGGGATCATGATGGGTGATGAATCCTATGCGGGCAGCCGCAGCTTTTTCCGTTTTGAGTCCGCCATTAAGCATATCACCGGGATGCCCTGGGTGATCCCCACCCACCAGGGCAGGGCAGCGGAAAAGATTCTCTTCACCATCACCGGGGGGAAGGGTAAATATTTTATCAGCAATACTTTGTTCGACACCACCCGGGCCAATATTGAATTTTCCGGAGCAACGGGCATTGATCTGCTGACGAAAGAAGGCAGGGACCCTTCAGCCATTGCCCCTTTCAAGGGAAATATCGATATTGATTCCCTGGAAAGGACCATTGGGGAGAAAGGAGCGGAGAATATCGCGATGTGCATGCTCACCGTGACCAATAATTCCGGGGGAGGACAACCGGTCAGCATGCAGAATATCCGGGAGACAGCGGAGATCTGCCGGCGCAATCAGATTGCTTTTTTCATTGATGCCTGCCGGTTTGCCGAGAATGGCTACTTCATCAAGACCCGGGAAGCAGGATACTTGGACCATTCCATGCTCGATATCGTCCGGGAGATGTTCTCCTATGCGGATGGTTGTACCATGAGCGCTAAAAAGGACGCATTTGCCAATATCGGTGGATTTCTGGCACTCCGGGATGGGGACCTCAGCCAAAAGTGCCGCAACCTGCTGGTTATCACGGAGGGATTTCCGACCTATGGAGGCCTGGCAGGGAGGGACCTGGAAGCAATAGCTGTCGGGCTGGAAGAGGTGCTGGATGAAAACTACCTCAGATACCGCATACGGAGCATGGAATACCTGGGGGAAAAGCTGGTGGAAAATGGGGTGCCGCTGGTGCTTCCGACCGGCGGCCATGCGATATACCTGGATGCACAGGCTTTTTTACCTCATATCCCCACGGGACAGTTTCCCGGTGTTTCCCTGTGCAGCGCACTTTACCTGGAAGGGGGCATCCGCGGGGTGGAGATCGGTTCTCTCATGTTCGGTAAATACGACCAGGAAGGGAAACTCATCCCGGCGCCGCTCGAACTCGTGCGACTGGCTATGCCCAGAAGGGTCTATACCCAGAGCCATATGGATTATGTGGCCGAGGTGATCCTGGAGGTTTTTCGCAACAGGTCTTCCCTGATGGGATACCGGATCACCGAGGAAGCTCCGGTACTCAGGCACTTTACGGTAAAACTCGCCCCTGCCGGCGCTCAGAACACGATAAGCTCATAAAACTCTTCCTGCCTGAAATAGCGGCGGGCGACCTCCAGCAGTTCTTCGGCAGTTATTGTCCGGACAGTGTGGATATACTGATTGAAATAATTTTCATCAAGGCCGTTCAGCAACAGGCTTCTCCAGCGCTGGATCAGCTGAAAAGAACCGTCCAGATCACCCAGCACAGAACCGATCAGGTAGTTGCGTACCAGATGAAGCTCTTCATCCCCTACCGGTTCAACGGTCATCAATTCCATTTCCCGGTAGATCTCCCTGACTGTCGCCTCGCAAACTTCTCTCCCCGCTTCGGTCAGGATGGCAAGGGCACCCTGCTGCCGGAAATGATACAGCTGGGAATGAATGCCATAGGTGTATCCCTTGTCCTCGCGGATATTGCTCATGAGCCGGGAACCGAAGTATCCCCCGAAAATGGTGTTCAATACCATCATTTTCGGAAAGTCGGGATGCAAACGGCCGGGGAACAGCCTGGCAATCCGCACGGCTCCCTGGACTCCCTGCGGATCATTGGTGATCCGGTATGCCTTTTTTTCTGGTGCCGGATCGATGGGCTGATCCTTTTTGGCGAATCTGCTTTTTCCGTTCCAGGTTTCCTTACCCAGGGATTCATTCAGCAGCTTGGGAAAACCTTCAGGGAGGAGGCCGGCAGCAAATATCGTGCAGTTATCGTACGTGTAATGCGCCCGATAATGTTCCTGCAAATGGTCCCTTTGCAGGGCGTCATAAGCTTCCATACTGCTTGACCGGCCATAAGGATGTGCAGGCCCGAAGAGCAAACTATCTATTCGCCGGTTAGCGATGAATTCACATTTGCGCAGGTTTACGGACAACTGCTGCTTCATGTTTTGCCGGTATATGTCCAGTTCCTCCAGCAGGAATACCGGATCAGTGATCACTTCCTGAACCACCGGAAGAAGATCCGCGAAATGCCGGGAAAGGCAATGCAGGACATAGCTGGCGTGTTCATGATGGCTTGATCTGTCCAAAAAGGCACCATAAAATTCCACCCGCTCATTGATTTGTAGGGCCGTATGCCGGGAACTGCCGTTTTTAATCAGATAATTGGTGGCCGTGGCTACCAGGTCCTTGGTTTCGTACCAGTTGCCGGCATTGAATACCAGTTCCAACATCAGGGTATCCTGATTGTCCGAAGGTATCAGGTATACCGGAATGCCATTATCCAGCGTTATTTTTTCATAAGGTTTAAGCCTGATATCAAAGGCTGCCGAATCAAGAACCGCAGGAGCGGTCAGTCTGTCCACCATATCAGTTGGGATCTAAATTGGATTGCCGGGGGATTCCCCGTTTTCCGCGTAATAATATAACGTGCTTGAATTATTGATATTAAAAATCCTGCAGGACTCCTCCCGGATCTCCCCGGCAGTTACCATATTATAATGACCGATCTCCTGGTTCATCAGTTCGGCATCACCCAGCAATTCATAAAATGCCAGGCTGTTGGTACGGCTCAGTAGTGCCATATCTTCAAAGGCAATCACACTTTCTGCTTTGTTCTTCACTTTTTGCAACTCCCGTTCACTGATCAGGTCCGCGCATAAGCGCTCAACCTGGTCATCTACCGCCTGTTCCGCTTCCTCCATCCTGATTCCCCGGACCAGTTTGCCTTCAATGGTGAGCAAACCGGCATCAAGATTGCCCAGATGATAGCATTCTATATGACTGAAAAACTTTTTTTCCTTCACCAGTATTTGGTAAAGCCTGGAAGAGCTGCCCCCTGAAAGGAGATCTGTGATCAGGTCCGTGGTATAATAACGCTGGTCCAGGCGGGGAAAAATATGAAAGCATTTATACAGAGCATCCAGGGGTACCCTCCCATGCACTTCTTCCCTGCGGGGGCCTTCCTGGTCGGGTTCGGCTGGCAGGGAACGCAAATACCTGTTGCCGGAAGGGATACTCCCGAACCATTTTTCCGTGAGCCGCTCTATTTGTTCAAATCGGATATTTCCACCGATGACCAGGATGGCATTGCTTGGGGTGTAATGGCGGAAAAAAAATTCCCGGACATCTTCCAGGCGGGCATTTTCAATATGGGACAACTGCTGTCCGATCGTCATCCACCGGTAAGGATGGACCTTGTAAGCCAATTCACGCATTCTCTTCCAGGCATCTCCATAGGGCTTGTTGATATAGTGCTCCCTGAACTCCTCACAAACCACCTTCCGCTGCACATCCAGTTTTTTTTCACTGAAGGCCAGGGACAGCATCCGGTCACTTTCCAGCCAGAACGCAGTTTCCAGGTTCTCGGCCGGAAGCTGTATATAATAATTGGTGAGGTCATTGGTCGTATAGGCATTATTCTCGCCCCCTGCCATCTGCAAAGGCTCGTCATAATCGGGAATATGGACCGAACCTCCGAACATCAGGTGCTCAAACAGGTGGGCAAACCCTGTTTTTCCGGGGTCCTCATCTCTGGATCCCACATCATATAGCACATTCATGACGGCCAAGGGGGTTGTATGGTCCTCATGCACGATCACCCGCAGTCCATTGGCCAGCGTGAATTTCCTGAAATGGATCATTGTCAGCTGCTGAAAAGTTGATTTTCAAGCGGCTGCAAATTAACACATAATGGTCAACCGGGAATCAATTTCTCCCATTGGATTCCAGGAAGAGCTCCCGCTGGCCGTAATTGAGGATGATGTTGAAATGCCGGAACACACCATTGCCGATATCTCCTGCGATATCCTGAAAATAGTCGTTATCATTGACGTCGGGACAGAAGGTGGCATCGACATGCTGCAGGCAGTGATTGCCGATGACAAAGGCAGGAAGTCTGAAGTCCAGGAATTGCCGGGTGGCCAACAGGTCATTTACCGAATCCTTCCCGGTCAGCACTGCTGGGGTGGCCAGCCGGTATTTTTCCATATAGGGATAATTGAACAGCACCCCATAATCCCCCCCGCTGGTGATCTGGTACCAGCCGGTCAGGGTGTCCCCTTCATGGAGGGCTATGCCAGCCCGGATCACCGGGGTGTAGTTGTTCATCCTCATCCGGAGCAGTTCGCCTGCAGTCCCATAATCAAACCTGCCTTTCTTGTAAAGTTCGATCACCCGGTCATTGAAATCGATCTTTACAATATAGCTGGCCAGCAGGTGATACCCGATAATGCCGTCGATCCTTTCACTGTGTGTGTCCAGATTCCGGAGGTGCTCCAGATAGAAATCCTGATTCAAAAGTTCCCCCCTGCCCACATGGAGGGTTTTTATTTCTGTAATGGGCAAAACTTTCAGGCCGTTCCCGGCTCCGCTCAGGTCGCCGGAACGGTAGGCATAGAGCCTGAATATCTTTTTCCACCGGTCACTGAGCACATTGACTTCGGAACCCGTATCAAAAATGAAATGCAGGGGTTCCCGGTAATTATCCACAGTCACCGCGATGATGATATGCACCCCGTCGTAGTAGAAGGGAATGCGGGCAATGGGATATTGCAGGGGATGTGCATGCATGGCCGGTGCGGGACTGGCTGTCCGCACCGGAAAGGCCAGCAAGGCCAAGGATATCACTATCTCCGGGAGCCGCATATTGAACCCAAGCTAAAGTATACTTTTTATAGGCAGCTTAATGATCTGGAGCTCCTTGTTTCTCATGATGATCAGGGACACCTTTGTCCCGGCATTTTTCAGGAGTTCCCGGTATTGCTGGATGTTGTTGCTGAAATTATTGTTTACTGCGATCAGGAGATCACCAGGCTGGAATCCGGCTTTTTCGGCCGGGGAACCTTTCATAACATCAGTAATCCTGACCTTGCCGTCAATGAAATAAATCACCAGCCCGGTATAGGAATAATCAAAGGGATCATAAAAATGGGTATTGGGAATAATGTAAATCTCCCCTGCCGGATAGTTCAGGGTGATATTGAATCTCCGCAGCAGGTCAATGCCGATCAACCCTCCCAATTCCGGATATTCCATGACATTGCTGATATCATTGAATAAATAGATTGGCACATCCTCAAACCAGTATTTTCCCACTTTCATGCCTTTGATGACAGTAATGGACATGTTCAGCCTGCCGATCAGCCCCTGACCTTCCGTGGGGATCACCTTCTGCCATCTTTTCCGTTTGGCCAGCAGGCTGCTGTCCTTGACAAAATGTTCGGAAAGCAGCATGCACAATCCGGCACCTGTATCAAAATAATACCTGGATGCGGTGGACACCCCGTTGCGGAGCGGGGCAGGAATGGCCGGAATGGCGAACATGATCGGTTTCAACAGGTCCCCGCCATGACCGTATTTAATCTTTCCGGGGGTATAGACCGAAATAATATGGGTGTCATAATTAATACGCACTATATATCTTTTCAGCATACTGTACCCAATGAGCCCGTCAATCTTTATTCCGTACACTTCGCTGATCAGCTCGTAATCGCTGACATGAAAATTGAGGCTGTCCACCTGGAGCCCCCCGGGAAGGTTCAGGGTATTATCATTGGCGTAGGGGACTTTCTTTTTCCCCCCAATACCGCGGATGGTCCTGCCGGAATGGGTAAGGGGAAGCTTGAGGTAGGCACAGGTGGCGGAATCCAGGCCGATGCCACCACTGCCCGAGTCCAGTATGAAATTCAGGGAGTCTGGCTTGTCATCAATGCAGCCCTTGATCAGGATCACCCCGTTGCTCAGTTCCTGGAAAGGAAATGAAGTGATCAGCCTGGCTTTGGGCTGTCCTGGTAAAACATTTCCTGGGCCTGCCGATGCTTGTAAGATCAGGCACACAGATCCAGCCAGTACCAACAGGAAAATAGACGTAAACCGCCTGACCATAGGTGTTGGTTTCCAGGTCAAGGTACGATAATTCTTCAGGTCTGTACCGAATATCCTTTCATCCCTGAATCAGGTTATTTGTCCTAATTTTGAACCTGCAAACACCCCTGATATGCAAACCGGTGAACTCATTGGTAAGGCGCTTAATAGGGAATACCTGAGTCCGG
>DATLTB010000025.1:0-9661 GCA_035533815.1 Chitinophagaceae bacterium | reverse complement strand
TTTTCGCAGATACAGACAGGTATTATACACATACCGGGTACAGCCAAAAGTCTTATTCATCAGCACCTGCTGTTCCCTGGTCGGATAAATCCTGTATTTGTAGGCTTTAAGCATTGACAAAATTACTGGATTTGTCCCAATAGATATATATTACCGTATTTAATTCCTGCAATGGGTATCTTTGCGGACTTTTTACCATCGCGGAGCTTCCCCTTAAATTACCGGGGTTAAATCTCCGGCCTGGCTTTTTAAGCGCAAAAACATCATTACATGAAAGTCGCTGTCGTGGGGGCCACCGGCCTTGTTGGATCCAAGATGTTGCAGGTGCTGCAGGAACGCAGTTTCCCGGTATCAGCGCTGATTGCCGTTGCTTCATCCAGGTCCCTGGGGAAAGAAGTGTCATTCCGGGGAAAAAGCTGGAAAGTGGTGGATGCGGAGACGGCTATCGGGGAAAAACCAGCCCTGGCTCTTTTTTCTGCAGGGGGAAACACCTCTTTGGAACTGGCCCCGCGTTTTGCAAAGGCCGGAATTACAGTGATTGACAATTCCTCGGCCTGGAGAATGGACCCGGACAAAAAGCTGGTGGTCCCTGAGGTCAATGCTGCCGTACTTTCCGCGGAGGATCGCATCATCGCCAATCCCAACTGTTCCACCATACAGATGGTGGTTGCCCTTAATCCTTTGCACCGGCGATATACAGCCAGACGTATCGTGGTTTCCACCTACCAGTCTGTTTCCGGGACCGGTATGAAGGCCGTTAGGCAGTTGATGAATGAAAGACAGGGGGTACAGGGTGAGATGGCTTATCCTTATCCCATCGACCTGAACGCCCTTCCCCATATTGATATTTTCCTGGAAAACGGGTATACCAGGGAAGAAATGAAAATGGTGAATGAGACCCGCAAAATCATGGAAGCCGATGATTTGCGGATCACTTCCACCACGGTCCGTATCCCGGTTATGGGAGCCCATAGCGAAGCAATCAATGTAGAATTTGCCCAGGAATTTGATCTCGATGAAGTGAGGGCGATATTATCCAATGCCCCCGGGGTGGTGGTTTACGATGACGTAAAGCATCTTAAATATCCCATGCCCAGGGATGCACATGGCAGGGATGAGGTGTTTGTAGGCCGTATCCGCCGGGATGAATCGCAGCCCAGGACATTGAACCTTTGGGTAGTTTCAGACAACCTCAGGAAGGGGGCAGCTACGAATGCCATTCAGATCGCTGAATATCTCCTGGGTAAAAACTGGCTCTGATCCTAATCTGATTTGCCAGTTTGTCTTTTCTGCATGGTAGCATCTACAGGAGATCTGCCTGATCAACCTTTTTATCATATTTTTTAGGGATGATCTGCATATTTAACTACATTGGTATAGAAACAAGGCATGAAGATCTTCTATATTACACTGCTTTATTGTGCTTATTTTATCCCTTTAATGTTGACGGCAGATGGCCAAAACAGCAGCCCAGACAGCAGTTTGTATATTGGCCGCCTGGATGATGCAGTTAGGGTGTACAGGCAATTTACCGGTACGGAATCCCCCCTTTATAATGGCGTGGACTATATCGCTTACCAGTTACCGGTAACCGGGAATCCTTTTTTTAACTCGGACCAATGGATGGATGGATCAGTCCTGTATCATGGGATACAATACAACCAGGTTCCTATTCGCTATGATATTATGCGGGGAGTAGTGGTAATCCGCAGTTATGACAGCACCACCCAGATCATCCTGGGTGAGGCGGCATTAGACTGGTTCAAGGTAGCCGGGCATACCTTTATCCGGATTGCGAAGGACAGTGGCCGGGGCCTGCTTCCCGGCTATTATGAACTTCTTTACTCCGGTCCCCATGAAGTGCTTGCCCACTGGTCCAAGTCTCTGCAGACCACGTATTCCGGTGTGACTGCCATCAGGAATTTTGACCTAAGTAGCCGGTATTATATCCGGGCAGGTAAACGGTTTATCCAGGTGGGGAGCAAATCCGCTATGTGGAGGATATTTGCGGATAAGAAAAATCAGGTCAAGGCTGATTTCAGGAAGAGCAGGATCAGGTTCCGCAGAGACCCGGGAGCTGCCATCGTCAGGATATGCAGTTTCTATGACCGGATCAATCCATGAAGACATTCCGACTCATATTACTAGTATCAGCTGTTTGGCTGGGTTGTTTTCGGAATGCCCGGGCACAATTGGAAAAGGATACCCTGGTCAGCGGGAATTTCCAGGGCATTAACTTCCAGGAATTTGCCCGTCGTATTGACTCCTCCACGCCCTACCGGATATTTTACGACAGCACGCAGGTCGGTCCACTGATCATCCATCTTACGGTAAATGAAGAGACTGTTGCCCGGTTGCTGGATCAGGTGTTGGCGGGGACCGGGTTACGTTATGCCATGAGCGGGGGAAAACAGGTATTTATTACCAGGGGACCCGTGATCAGGACAGGGTTGCCTCCGGGTTTTTTTGACATTAACCCTGATACGGCTGGGCAGTGGGCGTATAGCCAGGGATTTGCACCCGGCAGCCCTGCGGGCGGCAATCAGGTCTCCCCTGAAAACAAATTATTTGAAGTTGGCAGGAAAACAAATCACCTGAAAGCCGGAAATTCCAATATTGCCGGATATGTCCGCAATAGCCGCAACGGGGAGGCCCTGCAGGGAGCTATCCTGTATATCACCAATCCGCATATTGAGGCCACCACGGACCGGTTTGGTTATTATTCTATTACCCTTCCCCGGGGTCCGCATACTCTTTATATTGTCGGACCAGGGATGGAGGACATATCCAGGAAGATCATGGTATACACGGAGGGCAGGATGAATGTCAATATGCAGGAAAAAATCCTGTCATTAAAGATGGTTACCATTGAATCAAAGGGTGCAGGAAATGTCCGTAGCACCCAGATGGGAGTCCAGCAGATCAGTAATACCAGCCTCAGCCAGATCCCGGCTGCCTTCGGGGAAACCGATATCCTGCGGGCAGTCCTTACGCTCCCCGGGGTACAATCTGTGGGAGAAGCCAGTACGGGACTGGATGTCCGGGGAGGAGCTACGGACCAGAACCTCATCCTTTTTAACGGGATGACCATTTATAATCCTTCCCATTTTTTTGGTTTCTTTTCCGCTTTTGATCCTGACCTGGTTAAAAATATCACCCTCTATGACGGAAGCATTCCCGCTAAATACGGTGGGCGGCTGGCTTCGGTGCTGGATATCACTTCCCTGGAAGGGAACAGTAAAAAATTCACCGGAACCGCAGGGATAAGTCCGCTGACGGGGAAGATCACCCTGCAGGGACCGATCGGGAAAAAGACCACATTTATTGCGGGAGCAAGGTCTACCTATTCAGATTGGTTGCTGAACCTCCTGCCCCAGCAGTACCGCAAAAGCAGGGCGTCATTCTATGATGCCACCCTGCATATCAGCCATACCATCGATGAACACAATAGCCTGTATTTGACCGGATACCTCAGCGAGGACAGTTTCAATCTTAACGGAGACACCACTTACAGTTATGGGAACCGCAATGCCAATGTCCAATGGAAGCATATGTTCAGCAATACTTTCTTCGGGGTCATGACAGCCGGTTATGACGGGTATGCCTATGAGGTATCCAGCACCGGCAATCAGGTCCAGGGTTTTAAGCTGGGGTTCAATATCAACCAATATGTGGGCAAGCTGGATTTCACCTGGTACCAGGGCCCCCGGCACACCCTGGAATTCGGGCTGGATAATACTTATTACCTGTTGCATCCGGGTGAGTTCGATCCATTAGGAAAGAATTCTCTGGTCAACGCGGATACCCTTCAGGCAGAACGGGCCTTCCAGGATGCGCTGTATATCTCCGACCATTTCAGGGTCTCGGACAAGTTCAGCTTGGACTATGGGATCCGTTATTCCCTGTATAATGACCTGGGTGTGGGATCGGTATTCAACTATGCCGCCGGTCAGCCCCGGACAATAGCCGATATCCTGGATACCCTGCATTACGGACCAGGGAAAATAATCAAGACTTATGGGGGTCCCGAGTTCAGGTTCTCGGCCAAATATGCCCTTCCGGGGGAATCTTCCCTGAAACTTGCCTTCAATAGCATGCGTCAGTATATCAGCATGCTGTCCAATACCGCGACTGCCTATCCCACAGATATCTGGAAGCTGAGCGATACCTATATCAAGCCCCAGACCGGCCAGCAGGTATCCTTGGGGTATTACCACAATTTTAAGGCGAATACCATTGAGACTTCTGTCGAAGTCTATTACAAGTGGGTGCAGCATTACCTGGATTACAAAGATGGTGCGGTTTTATTGATGAACAGCCATATCGAGACTGATGTGATCAATAGCAATGGCCGGGATTATGGGGTGGAGCTGCTGGTCCGTAAACTGACCGGCAAGCTCAACGGCTGGATCAGCTATACCTGGTCCAGATCCCTGATCAGGGAAAATGACCCGCTCGCCGGGGAGCAGGTCAATTTTGGAAATTATTATCCCTCAAACTATGACAAGCCGAATGACCTGAACATAACCAGCAATTACCGCATTAATCACCGTTTCAGCCTTTCCCTTGACCTTACCTACAGTACGGGACGTCCGATCACCCTGCCCATCGGGCTGTATAATTATGGCGGATCTGAACGAGCCCTTTACTCCGAACGGAATCAATACCGCATTCCGGATTATTTCCGGATGGATTTTTCCATGAACATCCTGGGTAATCATAAAATTAAACAGGTGGCCCATAATTCGTGGACCCTCGGGGTATATAACCTGACAGGAAGGAAAAATGCCTATTCGGTCTATTTTATTTCTTCCAACGGAACAGTGAAAGGATATCAGTTATCCATTTTCGGTTCTGCCATTCCCTATGTCACCTACAATATAAAATTCTGAAAATGGCAAGGTTGGCAAACTGGAAAAGAGTATATAAAACAACCATTGGCTGGTTATTGGTTGCCGGATGCATCACCCCTTTTGATCCTCCCGCTATTTCAAATCCTACGGCTGACCTGGTGGTGGAAGGATTCATCAACACCGGTAACGGGCCTACTGATTTTATGCTCACCAGGACCAGCAGCCTTTCCGGCATTTCCCAGCCTGCGCCTGAGCTGAATGCCCAGGTTTCCGTGGAGGATGGGCAGGGCAATATATTTCCGCTGACTGAAATCGGGAATGGAAACTATACCCTTTCTTCCCTGGGGAGTGATACTACCGGTAAATTCCGGTTGCAGATCCATACGGCGGATGGGGAGCAATTTATTTCCGACTATGATTCCGCTGTTTCCACCCCCCCCATTGACAGTGTCAGCTGGGGGCTGGAAAGCGGTGATCTGCATATTTATGTCAATTCCCATGATCCCACGGGTCAGGTCGACTATTACCGCTGGAATTACCAGGAAACCTGGGAATTTCACAGTTATTACAAATCTTACCTGGAATGGTTAGGTGGGGCCGTGGTAGCCAGGCCTCCTGGCCAGGAGGCATACACCTGCTGGCACGCTGATCAGTCCACGGATATCCTAATCTCTTCCGCCAGCGGCTTGTCATCAGATATAATCTCCCGTTTTCCGCTGACCGTTGTTGCGGATCATTCCAAACAGATCAGTGTACTGTACAGTATCCTGGTGGATCAGTTCGGAATGTCCCAGGCTGCCTACCAGTACTGGCAGGCCCTGGAGAAGAATACCGAACAGACCGGTACGATATTCGATCCGTTGCCCTTTACCGCGGACGGGAACCTGCATTGTGTGACCAATCCGGCTGAAAAGGTAATCGGCTTTGTCAGTGCCGGATCTGAGCAGCAGCAACGGATTTTCATCAGCAATGCAGCCTTGCCGGCCGACTGGAATATTGAACCGGATTGCCCCCTGGTGGTGGTGCCAGCGGACTCGGTGCAGTTTTTCTTTGGGATTTCGGAACTTTTACCGATTTCCCAGGATGGGGTTTCCGCTTATTTTGCTTCCGAAGCCACCTGTGTGGATTGTACACTGACCGGAACCAATGTAAAACCCTCATTCTGGCCCTGAAATTATGATAGAGATAAACTTTCCTCTCCGTAGGATGCTTCGGTTTCTCCAGCTGTTCCTGGTCCTCTGCGGGTTATCCGGACAGGTGGCGTTCAGCCAGGAAGCCCATCCCTTACTCAGGGAAAAAATCTTTGTGCAGACAGACCGGAATTTTTATGTCGCCGGCAATATCCTTTGGTTCAGCCTTTTTGATGTAGATGGGATCTATAACCGTCCGCTGGATCTCAGTAAGGTGGCTTATCTGGAACTGCTGGACGGAAATAACAAGCCGGTGCTCCAGGCCAAGATTGCTTTAAAGAACGGACGGGGTAATGGTTCCCTGGAACTTCCATTCTCTCTGTTGTCCGGGAATTATATCCTCAGGGCCTATACGGCATGGATGAAAAATTTCCCCCCGCAGGACTGGTTCAGCCGCGTAGTGACCATTGTCAATACCACCAGGGCCGGGCAGGTCACCCATACCCGGGGGATGGATACCGGAAATATCATTTTTAATCCGGAAGGAGGCACACTGGTCAGGGGATTACCTGCAAGGGTGGCTTTTAGGATCACCGGAGCCCCCAGCAGAAGGGCCAGGGGAATACTGATAGACGGCGGGGATACCCTCGCCCGGTTCAGGACCCTGAAAGGAGGGATCGGGGATTTCCGGTTCATTCCCCCCGATACCGAGAGTTATGAAGTCGAAGTAACCCGGTCAGATGGATTGCAGTATATCCGGTATTTACCTGCTGCTTCTGCAGATGGGGTGGTTATGCAGGTTATGGACACCCCAGGGAACTTTTTGTTGGTCCGGGCCATGGACAATGACCTTATTCAGCGGTCTTTAAGCCTGGTTATCCTGGATCATGGGCGGGTCCAATTAACCATGAAAAAGGAGATCAGGGAGGGCATGACCGTCTTCCGGGTGGATAAATCCGCCTTACCGGCTGGTTTGTCCCTGATGGAAATTTGTGATGCTGCCGGGAAACCATTATGCAGGAGGAGCTATTTTAACATGCCGGACAAAAAACTGGTCATTCATGGCGCAGCAGACAAACCAGCATATGGCACCCGGAAGAAAGTAACCGTGAACTGGGAAACAGCAGGGGTTACCGGAAAAGCTATTCCTGCAGATTGTGCCATTTCGGTTTACCGGCTGGACTCCCTGCCTACCACACCACATACAGACCTATACAGCTATCTTTGGCTTTATAGCAGGCTGGGGTTACCCGCGGCAGGTAACCTGAATGGGCAATTTGACAGCGGGTCCCTCCGGTACTTTGATGACCTGGTACTCACCAGCGGTTCCGCTCACCAGCCTGAACCCCTTCTTACATCGGGGTTGACTGAAGCCCCGGAATATCATGGCCACATCATTACCGGCCGAGTTACCGATATCCGCACAGGCAAACCCGCGGGGGGTGTGCTGACTTACCTGTCGGTGCCAGGGCGCCGGATACAAATGTTCGGATCCCTGAGCAATGATTCCGGAATGGTCCATTTTGATTTGAGGGATTTTTATGGCTCGGGGGAAATCGTCACGGAGACCAATTTAAAAGCGGAAAGCAGGATGAGGGTACAGATATTTTCCCCATTTTCAGATCGGCTGCCAAACCAGCCCCCCCCTGTCCTGAACCTTTCCTCTTCCCTGGCTCCTGCCCTGGAGGCCAGGAGCCTCAGCATGCAGGTGGAAAAAGCCTACCATAGTCAGCAGCGGGATATCCTGGAACAACCAGTTATAGATAGCCTTCCCTTTTATGGGACACCGGATAAAACATATTTACTGGATGATTATACCCGGTACACCACCATGGAAGAAGTACTGAGGGAATATGTCTCAGAAGTGAATGTACAGGAAGTGCACCGGAAATTTCATCTTCCGGTGCTGGATGAAACCTCCTTCATAGTCCAGGATGCCATCATTACCCAAAAGATGTTTGCGGATGACCCCCTCATCCTGCTTGACGGAGTGCCAATTTTCAGCGTGGATAGGCTGATGGCCGTGGATCCCCTGAAGGTGAAGAAATTGGATATTGTGACCGATAGGTATACCTGGGGTCCCATTAATGCAGAAGGGATATTGAGTTTTACCACATATAAGGGGGACCTGGGGGGATTTAAGCTGGACCCGGGTGCCCTGGTCATGGATTATGCCGGTTTGGCGCTTACCCGTAAATTTTATGCTCCGGTATATCCCGACCCTGAAAGCAGGCTTAGTCCGGAGCCGGATTACAGGAACCTCCTGTTCTGGTCGCCCTCCCGGAAAACGGATAAAAACGGAAAAGGCCATTTTTCCTTTTATACTTCAGACCTGACAGGGGAATACCTCGTGGTCATTCAGGGTATCAGTTCCCGTGGCCTTATGGGCCGCATGCAGTTCAGCTTTGCTGTCGAAAATCCCTCTTCCTCTAATAATTGATTAAAAAAGGAGAATTTTTATTGATAATGATATTATTATACATAATAATAAATTATTTATTATTTTATTACTTATCGTTTATGGGCAGAACTACCTGACTATTGCTTGATAATCGCTGATTTACACACCATAAAACAGTTCCAAATATAAGTTTGTATAAAAAATAATCTAATAAACAATGAATTTTAATTTTTTATATTATTTTTGAGTATATAAAACCTGCCAAATTATGAGAAAAGCCGATTTAATTACCAACATTGCCGAGAAAACCGGAATACCCAAGGTGGATGTGCTGGTAACCCTTGAAGCCATGTTTAAAGAAATCAAGGAGTCTCTTGCCAAAGGTGAAAACATATATATCCGTGGCTTCGGCAGTTTTATTACCAAGAAAAGGGCTGCAAAGATCGGAAGGAACATTAAAAAGAACGTGGCTGTGGAAATTCCGGAACATTTTATCCCTGCATTCAAGCCATCAAAAGAATTCGTTCACGAAGTGAAGAAACTGAAAACTTCCTAACTTCAAGGCACATTAATTCTCTTCCCCCGGTGCGGAAATCACAGTTGGTTGTCCTTGTTGCTGCCGTAATCTTACTGGCGGGACTTTATTTTTTCGGCCGGACTATTCCACTGAAAACAGTTTCCAGTGTCCCTTCCTCCGCAGTGACTCCGCAGGATGTGCGACCAGCGGATTTCCAGACCATTATCGATAGCGCAAAAAAGACCATTTCTCCCCAGGTCTTAATGGAAATCACATCCCTGGAAGGAAGCATTATCCGGGGGGACCTGAAAGATGAGCGGATTGGAGTATACCATCGACTATATGCCATCTGGGACAGCTTGTCCAGAGTTCCCATTGCTGCCCATTACGCAGGCCAGGCGGCGAAATTGGAAAATTCCCAAAAATCACTGACCTTTGCAGCCAATTTATTTTTATCCGATCTCCAGCACACGGAGGATCCGGCCCTGAGGAAATGGGAAGCCAATGAGGCCAATTCCCTTTTACAGCAAGCCATATCACTGGACACGGGTAATGATACCATCCGGGTAGCACTGGCTGATTCATATATTGAAGGCGGAGATGTGATGAACGGAGTCCGGCTGCTGCTGGAGGTAACCGGCAGGAATCCAGACAACGTGCAGGCCAATCTGATGCTGGGCAGGCTGGCCGTAGTATCCGCGCAATATCAAAAAGCCATTACCCGCTTGCAAAAGGTACTGGATCAACATCCCAAAAATGC
>DATLTB010000024.1:0-15879 GCA_035533815.1 Chitinophagaceae bacterium | reverse complement strand
CAATCATGATAATATCCTCTAAGCAGATTGTCTTCATTATCGGGCTATGCAGTGTATTTCACGCTGTTACCGCCCAGCAATCCCGGCAGCTGGTCTTTGACAGGACACTCCATAACCTCTGGATGATCCAGTCAGCACAGTATGCTACGGATAGCGGCAGCCTTATATCCACGAAAAGGTATATTCCCAAAGCCTGGTATCCGACTACGGTACCTCATACAGTATTGGGTGCCTTGGTTGATGACCAGGTCTACAAACATATTTTTTTTGATCAGCGTCTTTCCACCTTCAGCGATACCCCCTTCAATCATCCCTGGTGGTACAGGACCAGTTTCAGGCTGGAATCCTTTCCACCCGGACAGCAGGTGATGCTGCGGTTTAACGGCATCAATTACCGGGCGGATGTCTGGCTGAACGGCAGGCTTGTGGCCAGCGCAGATACCCTGGCGGGTAGTTTCCGCAGGTTTGACCTGGATATTACTCCATTTGCCCGGGCCGGAACCAATATCCTGGCGGTGGAAGTGTCCAAGCCGCAACCCGGAGACCTGGCTATCGGATTTGTAGACTGGAATCCTGAACCGGCCGATCATGATATGGGCATCTGGCGGGATGTGCACCTGCTGGTCACCGGTGAAGTTTCCCTGGCCCAGCCTTTTGTCCGGACCCAGGTAGATTCTGCCACACTGGAAAAAGCAGATATCACCCTGAGTACCCTGGTTCAGAACCATTCGGATAAAAGAGTGGAAGGAGTGCTCAGCGCTTCCATTGGGAACCATATCCATGTATCTCAGTCTGTCATCCTGGAACCTGGTCAGAGCAAAATGATCAGCTTTGCCCCGGACGGTTACCCTGCCCTGCACATGGCACATCCCCGCTTATGGTGGACCTATGAATTGGGAAAACCAAACCTGTACCACCTGCACCTGGCTTTCCGGATCAACCATACCCTGTCAGACCAAAAGGACCTGGACTTCGGGATTCGTACCATCACCGGGTATATGACCCCACAGGGATTCCGGGGATACCGGCTGAATGGTAAAAACCTACTCATCAAGGGAGGGGGGTGGACGGATCCGATGCTGCTCAATGCCAGTTCCGCCTATGAAAAAGCCGGGATCGAATATGCGGTACAGATGCATCTCAATGCCATCCGAATGGAAGGTTTCTGGGGCCATGACCAGCATATTTTTAACCTCTGCGACCGGTATGGGGTACTGGTGATGGCCGGATTCAGCTGCCAGTGGGAATGGCAAAACAGTTTTGGCGCTCCCCAAGATCAATATGGATGCATAAAGACCCCCCTGCAGATCAATATTGCGGTAAACTCATTTGCCGATCAGATTACCTGGCTCAGGAACCACCCCAGCATATTTTTATGGCTTTATGGAAGCGATAAATGGCCCCGGCCTGAACTAGAATCGGGATATCTGGGAGTCCTTTCGCAGGATGATCCCACCAGGCCCTATGCCCAGTCCGCAGCCGAGCATACCAGTGTCATTACCGGCCCATCCGGGATGAAGATGCGGGGCCCCTATGATTACGTGCCTCCGGATTACTGGTATATTGACCATCGTTACGGGGGTGCTTTCGGGTTCAACACGGAAACCAGTCCCGGTCCGGAAATACCGGTATTGGAAAGCCTGAAGCGGATGATCCCTGCAGATTCCCTCTGGCCCATCAGTAGTGCCTGGATGTATCATGCTGCCAGGGGTAACTTTCATAACCTGACCCATTATAACCAGGCCATGGATCAGCGTCTGGGCCCGCCAGAAGACCTGACCGATTACCTGAGGAAGGCGCAATACCTCAATTATGAAGGGGCCAGGGCCATGTTCGAAGCCTTTGAAGCAAACCGGTTCCGGGCCACGGGCATTATCCAGTGGATGTACAATGCCTCCTGGCCCAAGCTTTGGTGGCAGCTATATGACTATTACCTGGTTCCCACCGGAGCTTTCTATGGCACCAGAAGAGCCTGCGAACCCATCCATATCGCATATAATTACGGATCCGCTGCGATTGATCTGGAAAATAATACCCTGATGGATGTGAAAAACCTAAAGGCAGAAGTCACCCTCCTGAATTTTAACCTCAGCCCTGTCATGTCTACTACCATTGCGGTGAAGGACCTGGGCCCCCAGCAGACCCTGGTCCTGGATACCCTGGATACAGACCATGCCAGTCCGACCTATTTTCTGCGGCTGAATCTTAGGAATGATTCCGGAACTACCCTGAGCCGTAACTTTTATGTCCTTAGCCAGCGCAAAGACCTGTTGGATACCAAACATAGTACCTGGTTCATCACTCCGGAGTCCCAGTTTGCGGATCTGACCGCCTTGCAGCAGCTACCCATGGCGGACCTGGAAGTGACCAGGCACATCGAACGACACGCAGACAGCACAATGATCCGGATCAAGCTCCGGAATCCAGGCAAAAATCTGGCCTTCATGGTTTACCTTGACCTGGTTACCGGGAAGGATAATCCGGTGGTTCCCGTGTTCTGGAAAGACAATTACATCACTTTGTTGCCCGGTGAGGAAAGAACCGTCAACGGGTATTGCTTTACCAGGGACCTGGATGGACAGCCCCCCCGGATCAAAGTCAGCGGATGGAATGTCCGGGAAGAAAAACTCCCCTGAAGCGCGGATAACCGAGGGCTGCGAAGGGAGTCATTGACCAGCTTAATCCAAATCCGGTGCTTTGGCTTCCGGTACCAGCTGCAGGGGGGGATAATTTGGATTAACCCGAAGGGACTGAAACCAGGATGATATACCATACAACGGTACATACCTGATTTTTAGTTCAAATGTAGACGAGTCCCGATCATGGCAAAATTAATGGTGGCATGATGATCCGAAACTATGGCAAAACAAAAATAAAAAAGGAAGTGGTTCTCCTCCCGGTGGCAAGTCCACTGGTGTCCGAACCAGCAATTTATGAAACGCAACTATTATCTGGTGGGGCTGATCCTGCTCAGTTTTTTTGTCATTTCTTTCCTGACCAATATCATTGGTCCCCTGATCCCGGATATCATTAAAGAGTTCCACCTCAGCCTGGTCCTGGTAGCCGTCCTTCCGTTTGCGTTTTTTATTGCCTATGGGGTGATGAGCATCCCTTCGGGAATGCTTGTGGAGAAATACAAGGAAAAAAGGATCATGATAGCCGGTTTCTTCCTGGGTTTTGCCGGTTCCCTGCTCCTGGCCCTGGACCCCAATTACCTGACCGCAGTGATCTCCCTGTTTGTGATCGGATGCGGCATGGCCATGCTCCAGGTGGTCATCAATCCCCTGCTGAGAATTTCCGGAGGTGAGGAACATTTTGCCTTCAATTCCGTGCTGGGGCAGCTGGTATTTGGTCTGGCTTCTTTTATAAGTCCCCTGGTTTATTCTTACCTGGTCACTCACCTGAAAATACAATCGGGGCACGGAATCATTTTTTCCACCCTGCTTCGAATCGTGCCTCCCCAACTTCCCTGGATATCGCTATACTGGCTCTTCACCCTGATCTCCCTGGTCATGATCGGGATTGTCATTTGCTCTAAATTCCCCCGGGTGGAGCTTAAAAAAGAGGAGCAGGTGGGTCCGATGAAAACCCACCTGGGCCTGCTGCGTAACAGGGTCGTCATCCTTTTTTTCGTCGGCTTGTTCTGCTATGTGGGTACCGAACAGGGAACTGCAAACTGGATTTCCCAGTTTCTGCACACCTATCATGGATATGATCCGCAGACTACCGGGGCTGGAGCCGTCTCCTATTTCTGGGGACTGATGACCCTGGGAGGCATACTGGGCCTTATCCTGCTTAAATTCATGGATAGCCGCAGGGTGCTGATCAGCTTTACCCTGCTGGCTTTGATCGCCCTTTCAGCCGCATTATTCGGATCTGCAAAAGTTTCCCTCTGGGCTTTTCCGATTGTTGGATTTTTTGCTTCCGTCATGTATCCCATCATTTTTTCCCTGGCCCTGAATTCCGTCAGCGAACATCATGGATCTTTTTCCGGTATCCTGCTCACCGGGGTCATCGGTGGCGCTGTAGTCACCCTGCTTATCGGCTGGATCAGTAACCACCTGGGCCTTCGCACCGGCATGGGGCTGCTTTACCTGACCCTGGGATATATCCTGCTTATCGGATTCTGGGCCAGGCCCCTCATTGTCAATAAGACCATTTCCCTGGGCCGAACGGAGGATATAACCTGATCTTGAACATGATGCAAACTATGGTGCTGGGAATTGATCTGGGGGGCACCCAGATACGCGCCGCAAAAGTTGATGCCGGCGGGGTCCATGCATTTCAAAGCGCCCGGATCAACAGTTCCGGTACTGTGGAAGAAGTCCTCGAAGATATTTTCCGGATCACCGATATCCTGGTGGATCCGCAAGTCAGGGCGATTGGTATCGGAGTACCCAGCGTGGTGGACCTGGAAGAAGGTATCGTCTATGAGGTGCAGAATATCCCATCCTGGAAAGAGGTTTCCCTCAAAAAGATCATGGAATCCCGGTATGGGATTCCGGTTCAGGTCAATAATGACGCAAACTGCTTTGCCCTCGGAGAATTATATTTCGGAAAAGGGAGGGGAAGGGAAAACCTGATCGGTCTCACCATCGGGACTGGACTGGGAGCTGGGATTATTATCCGCCACAGACTTTATGCGGGAGCCAATTGCGGGGCGGGTGAGTTCGGTATGGTGAATTATCTGGACAAATACTTTGAATATTACAGCTGCGGGCAGTTCTTCCGCAATGTCCATCGGCTGGACGGGGAAAAAGTTTTCCGGGATGCTTTACGGGGGGAGGCTTACGCCAGGGTATTATTCGGGGAACTGGGCGCCCACCTGGGCCAGGCCATCAAGATGATCCTGTACACGTATGATACGGACCTGATCATCCTGGGCGGTTCTGTCAGCCAGGCCTATACTTATTTCCGGGATACCCTCTGGGAGCAGGTGAACATGTTCGCCTATTCTCGTTCCGCACAACGGCTGCGGATTGAAGTATCCGAACTGGAACATAGCGGTATACTGGGTGCTGCAGCCCTTTGTTATGACCGGGATCCCGAATGAACAACGGTTTTCCCGCTGCTCACCAGAAGCGGATATACAGGATGGTCAGGATAGCCAGGGTGATCGTGATCAGGACCAGGGTATTTGACCTGAGCCTGAACATGGATTTGTCTATGGCAAAAGCCTTTGGATTGATGCGGGGCCCGGCCAGGCTGACCAGGACCATGGCGATCACCGTGAACAGGAATGACAGTCCCATGCAGATCAGAAAAGGGATCTCATATCCACCGTGCCCATTGGGGTATGCCGTATATAGCCAGGTGTTATGCCCGAACCACTGCGGGGCATAATCATTAAATACAAGAGAGAGAATCAGCCCTAAAAAGATGCCGGTTATGGCTGCTGCTCCGGTGGTGCGTTTCCAGAACATGCCCAGCAGGAAAATGGCAAAAACGCCGGGGCTGATGAACCCGGTATATTTCTGGATGAAGGTGAAACCTCCCTGCCCGCCAATACCCAGGACATCATGCCAGGTCAGCAGGATGGAGATGACCATGGCAGCCACAATGACCAGGCGGCCGATCCAGACCAGCTTTTGCTCATCGGCGTTCTTGCTGATATACTTCTTGTAAATATCCAGGGTGAAAATAGTGGAAATGCTGTTCGCTTTCCCCGCCAGGGAAGCGACGATGGCAGCTGTCAGGGCAGCCAGGGAAAGCCCCCGCATCCCGTGGGGTAGAAATCCGAGGATGGCGGAATATGCATTATCTGCATCGAAATGACCTCCCGAATTCATGGCACCGTGAAGTCCCCCGTGGGTGTATAGTACATAGGCGGCAATACCCGGTAACATCACGATCATGGGCATCAGCAGCTTCATGAAACCGGCAAACAGGATCCCCGTCCGGGCGGTCTGCAGGTTGGCGCCCAGGGCCCGCTGCGTGATATACTGGTTGCAGCCCCAATAGTTCAGGTTGACAATCCATTGTCCTGCAAAATACATCGCAATGCCAGGCAGGATAGCGTACCTGTTGATATAATCCTGGGTGGCTCCCGGTCCGGGTTTAGGCAGGATCATTTTAAAATGTTCCGGGGCATAATGCAACATGGCATTGAAGCCGGCCAGGGCATGGGTTCCCAGCCCGAATCTTGCACTGACCAGGGTCAGCGCTACATAGGTTGTAGTCAGGCCTCCAATGATGAGCACCACCACCTGGATGACATCTGTATAACCGATCACCTTCATGCCACCCAGGGTGATCAGCAGGGCGAAGAGGCTCAGGGCGATCTCGATCAGATGAAAATCACCCCCTCCCGCCAGATTGTTGATCGCCAGGGTGCCCAGGAACATGATGGAAGTCAAATTCACGATGATATAGAGGAACAGCCAGAAGATGGCCATGATCAGGCTGGAAGTCTCATTGTAGCGGGTTTTCAGAAACTGGGGCATGGTGAAGATCTTATTCTTCAGGTAGATCGGCATGAACCAGACCGCGACAATGATCAGCGCCACGGCAGCAATCCATTCATAGGCGGATACGGCGATCCCGACACTGAACCCGTTTCCGCTCATCCCGATGAATTGTTCCGCGGAGATATTGGAAGCGATCAGGGAAGCTCCGATGGCCCACCAGGTGAGGGAGCCCTCGGCCAGGAAAAAATCCCGCGTATTCTGCAGCTTTTTCTTTTTTCTCTGGTAGATCCAATACCCATAACCGGCCACCACGAAGAAATAGATGATAAAAATGATATAGTCAACCCGGGCAAATTTGCTCATAAAGTATCTTTTCAGAAAAGCTTAGCGGTGGTTCAGCGAATAATACAGGTCATTCCAGCGGAGTTCATTTTTCAGCTCAGGCAAGGTGGTGTCCCTGCCAATGCAGATGCACTCTATGGCTGCCATGTCGGCAAAGTCGGTGAGGTGCTCTGCCTGGAGATTCTGGCTGAAGCAGGTATGGTGAGCGCCTCCTGCCAGGATCCAGGCAGTGCATCCGGTGGCCATATCAGGCCAGGGTTTCCACAAAACCCTGGCCACCGGTAATTTCGGCAGCGCATGCGGGGGGCTAACCACTTCCACCTCACTGACCACCAGCCGGAAACGATCTCCCAGATCGATGACTGAAGCATTCAGGCCGGGCCCTCCCTTCGTCCCAAATACCAGCCGGACCGGATCTTTTTTACCTCCGATGCCCAGGGGATGGATCTCACAGGATGGTTTATGGTCTGCTATGGATGGACAGATCTCCAGCATATGGGACCCCAGCACCCATTCATGCTCCGGTTCAAAATGATAGGTGTAGTCTTCCATGAAAGAATTGCCGCCTGGCAGTCCGGAGGCCATCACCTTCATGGCCCGGACCAGGGCAGCGGTCTTCCAATCCCCTTCTGCCCCAAATCCATATCCTTCCATCATTAACCGCTGGGCGGCAATGCCCGGTAATTGTGCCAGCCCATGAAGATCTTCAAAGGTATCGGTAAACCCCTTGAAATGGCCCTGCAGTAAGAAGGAGCGGAGCCCCGCCTCGATCCTGGCCGCTTCCCGCAGGGAACCATGTTCGGCATTTCCCTTTTTCAGGGTAGTGGACAGTTTATAGGTGTCCGCATATTCTTTGCACAGCCCACTGACTTCCTTATCGCTCACCTCCCGGATAGCTTTGGCCAGGTCGCCTACCCCATGGGTATTCACGGAAAAACCAAAACGAAGGGCTGCTTCCACTTTGTCTCCTTCCGTTACGGCTACCTGCCGCATATTATCCCCGAACCGGACAAATTGGGCACCCTGCCAATCGTGCCATCCACAGGCTGCCCGGCACCAGGTATTTATTTTATCCTGCACCCCATGATCTTCCCAGTATCCGGTGACCACCTTCCGGTTCAGCCGCATGCGGGTCATCATATAACCGAATTCCCGGTCTCCATGAGCGCTCTGGTTGAGGTTCATGAAATCCATATCTATATCCTTCCAGGGAATGTCCCGGTTAAATTGTGTATGAAGGTGCAAGAGCGGTTTTTGAAGAGTCTTCAGGCCGCCGATCCACATTTTGGCCGGAGAGAATGTGTGCATCCAGGCGATAATCCCGATGCAATTTTCTGCATTGTTGGCTTCCCGGCAAACGGCCAGAATAGCCTCCGGGTTGGTCACCACCGGCTTGAAGACGATCCTGACCGGGATCCGGGAGGAATGATCCAACCCTTTCACCATCTTACCTGCATGGGCAGAAACCTGATGGAGGGTTTTTTCCCCATAGAGGTCCTGGCTTCCGGTGACAAACCAGGCTTCAAATGTTTTCAGGCTGATCATGATTTTAATTCATTTTTCGCAAAATAATCTGAAGTCATTCCCTGCATCATTGGCCATAATAGGAATCCGGTCCGTGCTTTCGGTTAAAATGCTTGTTGATCAGCGCTTCTTTCAGGGGTATTGCATCGGTACGGATCTGCTCGGTCAGCAAAGCCATCCTGGCGAGGTTTTCCAGTACGGCGCTATGATATACCGCTTTTTCCGCAGTCTCTCCCCAGGTGAACGGGGCATGGCCACCAACCAGGATCATTTCCATCTCGGTGTAATCCAGGTTTAAATGGTGGAAGGTGTGCATGATCTGCAATCCGGTCTGGTATTCATAATCCCCGCTGATCATCAGGTCATCCATGGGCGGTGCACAGGGTATCTCCGTCCTGGCATAATCCGCATGGGTGGTCCCATAGACCGGAATGGGACGCTGGGCCTGCGCCCAGGCGGTAGCATAGGTGGAATGCGTATGTGCTATGCCTCCGATTTTGGGCCAGCGCTGATACAATAAAGCATGTGTTTTTGTGTCCGAGGAAGGTTTGAAATCCCCGTCCACTATGCGACCCTCAAAATCCACCACCACCATCTTTTCTGCAGTCAGTTCCCCATAAGGTACTCCGCTGGGTTTGATCGCAAAGACGCCGGCATCATGATCAGCCGCACTGACATTACCGAAAGTGAACAAGACCAGCCCAAGTGAGGGCAACTGCATATTGGCTTCATAGGCATGTTGCCGGATCCTTTCAAATTTTCCCATATCAGCTACAGTATCCGATTAGGTGTCCTGTTCGATGAAATTACCCCATTTCTGATAAATATCATAACGGGACCGGTATATGCCGGAAAGCGCCGGATCCGGGGTATATTCCATATCAAACCCCTGACCCATGGTATTCATGGCAGTCTCTATATCCTGGTATATCCCGGCAGCAACTGTGGCAAACATGGCAGCACCTGCTGCGCAGGTTTGCTCCGATCGGTGAATCCTGATGGGCATTTCCATGATGTCGGCCATCATTTGCATGATGAAGGAAGATTTTCGGGCCACCCCGCCCAGGCCGATCAATCCCTGGACTGCAATGCCTTGCTCATTAAACCGGTCCACAATCATTTTTGCCCCGAAGCAGGTTGCTTCGGCAAGTGCCCTGAACATGGCGGGGGCATGGCTCCCCAGGCTGAGTCCTCCGATCGCTGCTTTCAGGGACTGATTGGCATCCGGGGTCCTTCTCCCGTTAAGCCAGTCCACGGCCCATTCATTTTTAATGTCCGGGGGGATCTTCGCCGCTTCTTCAGCCAGGGCAGGCAGGATCAGGTCACTGATCCGTTTGGTCAGTCCGGACAGCGCTGTACCTTCCTGGTTATGCTCCGTAAAATGCCGGAGGGGCCATAACAGCAGATCCCGAAACCAGGCATAGGTATCCCCGAAGGCGGATTGTCCGGCCTCCATGCCCATCATGCCCGGAATAATCGAGCCGGGCACCTGACCGCAGATACCCCGGATCAGCATATGTTCCGTTTTATCCAGGGGGGCGACCAGCATATCACAGGTGGAAGTGCCCATCACCTTGCTCAGGTGATAGGGCTCGATCTGTCCGCCTACCGCACCCATATGGGCATCGAAGGCTCCCACGCCCACGGTGACTGCCGGGCTGAGCCCTAATTTTTCAGCCCAGGCCGGGCTCAGGAAACCTGCCGGGGTGTCAGCGGAGTAGGTTTCCGTGAAAAGCCGCTCCCTGAATCCGGCCAGCAAGGGATCCCAGGAACTGAAAAAAGTTTCGGGGGGTAAACCTGGAAAGGATTTTGCCCAAAGGGCTTTATGTCCGGCTGCGCACACTCCCCGTTTCATCGCGCTCACCCGGGTTCCTCCGGTCAGCAGGAACGGGATCCAGTCGCAGTGCTCCACCCAGGAAAAACTGGCTTTTCTGACCTGGGCATCCACCCGGAGTATATGCAGGAGCTTAGCCCAGAACCATTCTGAAGAATATACCCCTCCGACAAATTGCAGGTAATTGGTGTCAAAGTTCCGGGCATGGAGATTCAGCTCGGCTGCTTCCTTCAGGGAAGTATGGTCCTTCCAGAGCACGAACATGGCATTCGGGTTGGTTTCAAAGCCGGGAAGCATGGAAAGCGGGGTGCCCGATACATCGACCGCCACAGGAGTGGATCCGGTCGTGTCGGCAGAAATCCCTTTTACGGATGCAGCAGTTCGGGCACCACCGGCCAGCCGAAGACATTCTTTGATGGTGTATTCCAGCCCTTCCGTATAATCCAGGGGATGCTGGCGGAACTGATTTTCGGATGGATTGCAGAATAGCCCGTCCCGCCATCTGGGATAATAAAAAACGGCTGAGGCAATCTCCGCTCCGCTCCGTGCATCCGCCAGTATGCTTCGGACAGAATCGGTGCCGAAATCCACCCCGATGACAAATTTATCCCGGTCCATTGATTTGTTCAATTTGGAGAGGATGAAGGTATGAGTAGAGATTAAATATTGGGCTCTTATTATTTAAAACCAATTAAATCATCCCTGGTTAATCCTTTGTTCCCTTTACCGGTTAATTAATCATTTGTTGTATTATAAGTATTTATATATAATTAGCGGCTTATGGTTTGCACCCCCTGCTGCTTAAGGTATAGGTATTCATCACTTCATCGGGTTGACAATTAATCCGTTTAAGATACGGTGTACATTTTCGGCAGGGCAATTCATTTTATTTTTTTGTTGTTCTGGTATTTATCATGGGAAAGGCTGCGTTCCTTCTTTGTTCCTTTTGCCGGTTTAGCGAACTTATTATAGTCCAGAGATCGTTTTATCCAGCGATCAAAATCTTTCTTTGCCTGCATGCCTTCCTTGTCAATGATGACAAATCCCGTCATTATTCTGGAATTAAGGGTCATCGGCCTGCATCCCCTTTCTTGGAGGGCCTCTTCAAAATGATCAGGGCCGATACGGCACATCATTTCCTCCCCACGGACACCAGTGCACATTTTCCCTTTCACCATAAAGCAGATTCCGCCGATCATTTTTTTTTCTTCCAGATCCACTATATGGGCAAGGGCTTGCCTGACTCTCCGGGCTATTTCTTCACTATATGCCAATGGCAACTAATTTTTCTTTACCCGTCGGTTCATTACTTCAATGACTTCTTCCCAGCGATACCGGTCAAAAATCAGGTGAATGGAGGAAATTTTGCCCTGGCTGATTTTAAGCCATTCCACAGAGGGTACGATGCCTACTTCCGTGTCAGTAACAAAGTCATAGATCACACAGGCTTCATTGCCTTCCACAAAGATCCTTTTTATATCATTTTGCAACAGGATCGTTCCAAGTTTTTCCAGAACCTTGATGTATTGCGGGCCGGAATGGAGGCTGCTTTTGGGACCAGAGAATTCCAGGTCATCGGCCAGGTATTCAGAAAGCCGGTTAAACTGCTTTTGGCCCACTGCAGTGATATAGCCGGAAACCAGGGCCCTGTTGTTTTCGGTGATTGATGAAATGTCCATGCTTAATGATTTGAAGTAAACATACTGCCTTAAAAAGCAGTTACCTAATTTAAATTTGCCGTCTTAAAAAAGGCATCCTACCTTTGTACCCGACAAAATAATATATTCTTAAACCAAAATGGACGCAGGTTCGAGTCATAGCGACAGACAAATATTAACCATCAGCACTCATGCCAATACGGGTACTCATACCACCAGGTATAAGAGTATGCCGGGCTGTTCCCGATTGGTCCGGTTCAGCCTTCCATGCTCTCCCAACTGTTCTTCCAGGAACTGAAGGGATCCCGTACATTCATCCATTACTTCCTCATTTTTCAAGCATTGGTTTTACGACCTGCCGTGTATATGAACAGCGGTGTTTCCCGGTTTGCTTTAATTTGAAAAATCATTTTTATTCTTTCCCGGTTCCCTGATTCCCTGATCGGGCGACACCTGCCGCCCCGAGAGCTGACAGCATTTTTAATGATTTGAAAATTCAATACCATGACTGTATTATGGGAAAAATTAAAAAAGGAAGCTGAAAAAAGGGCCGGAAAGAATAAATACTTTTCAGAGCTGATCAATACTGCAGCCTGTGTGGATACGGAAGCCCTTTACGACATGCTGGGCACCGCAAAAACGGGGTTGACCATGGAGGAGGTTGAAGAGAGGCGGGAAAAATACGGCATGAACGAAATCGCTCATGATAAGGCCCAGTCCTGGTACCGGATGCTGTATTCAAACCTGGTCAACCCGTTTGTCATCCTGCTATTGGTTTTGGGGGTAGTCAGTGATCTCACCGGAGATACCCGGGCTACCATCGTGGTGGCAGTGATGGTGGTAGTGAGCGTGCTGATGCGTTTTATCCAGGAATACCGATCATCCAAGGCGGCAGAGAAGCTGAAATCCATGGTGAACAATACCGCCACGGTGACCCGGCGGGATGAGGATGATGTATCGAGGAAGCAGGAGATTCCATTCCGGGACCTCGTGGTTGGGGATACCGTTCATCTGTCAGCGGGAGACATGGTACCGGCTGATGTCAGGCTGATCCAGTCCAAGGACCTGTTCATCAGCCAGTCGGTCCTTACCGGGGAATCCCTTCCCGTGGAAAAATATGCCATTCAGGCTTCCAGGCCGGGTAACGGGAATGGCCAGGAAGTCAGTATGCTAGAAAGCACGAACATCTGCTTCATGGGCACCAATGCCATCAGCGGGACCGGCCTGGCCCTGGTTGTAGCCACGGGAGGAAAGACCTATTTCGGTTCCATGGCGAAAAGTATTGTGGGCCAGCGGATCCTGACCAGCTTCGATATCGGGGTCAATAATGTCACCTTCCTGCTGATCCGCTTCATCCTGGTGATGGTCCCCATCATTTTTGTGATCAATGGCTTTGCCAAACACAGCTGGCACGAAGCCTTCCTTTTTGCCATCGCCGTTGCCGTGGGCCTGACCCCGGAAATGCTGCCCATGGTGGTCACCGCCAACCTGGCCAGGGGGGCCCTGGCCATGTCCAAGCATAAGGTGATCGTCAAGCGGCTCAATGCGATCCAGAACTTCGGGGCCATGAATATCCTGTGCACAGATAAAACCGGTACGCTCACCCAGGACCGGATCATCCTGCAGCGGCACATTAATATTTTCGGTAACACTTCTCTGGATGTACTGAAATATGCCTTCCTGAACAGCTATCACCAGACAGGGCTGAAAAACCTGCTGGACCGCGCAGTGCTGGAGCATACTGAATTGCACCACCAGTTGAATATTGCGCGGGATTACCGCATGGTGGATGAGATACCGTTTGACTTTCAGCGCCGGCGTATGACCGTTGTGGTGGAAAAGGAACATAATGAGAACCTCTTTGTCTGCAAGGGCGCGGTGGAGGAAATCCTGGATATATGTACATCGGCCGAAGTGGAAGCCGGGCAGTCCGCCCCCATGACGGAGGAGCTGCGCGGTATTGCCGTCAGGGAGATGAACCGGCAGAATGAAGACGGTTTTCGGGTGGTGGCCGTGGCCTGCAAAACAATGCCCCCGATTGACCGGCCGTATTCCGTCCGGGATGAAACCGGACTCACCCTGGTCGGATTTGTCACCTTCCTTGATCCGCCCAAAGAATCAGCTGCTCCCGCAATCCGTGCCCTGGAAAGCCATGGGGTGAAAGTCAAGGTGCTGACCGGGGATAATGAAGTAGTGACGCGCAAGATTTGCCGCGAAGTCGGCCTGGATGCCGCCCAGGTGGTCACCGGCAGCTCCATCGAAGCACTTTCTGACCAGGAGCTCGGTGACCTGGCAGAACGGACCATTGTATTTGCCCGGTTAAACCCCATGCAGAAATCCAGGATCATCCTGCTGCTGAAGGAAAGGGGGAATACGGTGGGTTACCTCGGGGACGGTATCAACGATGCAGCTGCGCTCCGGTCAGCCGATGTGGGCATCTCTGTGGACTCAGGAGCGGATATAGCCAAGGAAAGCGCAGATATCATCATGCTGGAAAAAAGCCTTATGGTGCTGGAGGAAGGGATTATCAAGGGAAGGGAAGTGTTTGGCAATATCATGAAATACATCAAGATGACGACCAGTTCGAATTTCGGCAATGTGCTCAGCGTCCTGGTAGCCAGCATATTTTTACCCTTCCTGCCCATGCTTCCGGTCCACCTGCTAATCCAGAACCTGTTATACGATTTTTCCCAGCTCTCCCTGCCCTGGGACCGCATGGATGAGGAATTCACCCGGCAACCCCGCAAATGGGATCCGGGAGGAATTGCCCGGTTCATGGTGTTCATAGGGCCCATCAGCTCCATTTTTGATATCATCACCTTTTTGGTCATGTGGTATTTTTTCCGCGCCAACAGCCTGTCCAGACAATCCCTTTTCCAGTCCGGATGGTTCATTGAAGGGCTGCTGTCCCAGACCCTGATCGTGCATATGATCCGTACCCAAAAGGTCCCATTCATAAAAAGTACGGCCGCATTACCGGTCCTGGTCCTGACCGGTTTGATCATGCTGGTGGGGATCTGCATTCCGTTCTCTCCCCTAGGAACCAGCGTCAGTTTGGTTTCCCTGCCCTGGACCTATTTCTGCTGGCTGGTGGGAATCCTGCTGAGCTACTGTCTGCTAACCCAGGCGGTGAAGAACTGGTACATCCGCCGGTATGGAGTTTGGCTTTAACCCAGTTCAGCCGAATATAGTTGAAATGATTTCCTTCAGCTCTTTGGTGTTGAGGGGCTTTTTAAGCAACCTGATGATCAGGGCATTGGCATTGGCCCGGCTGATATCTCCGAAATCGAGGGAGGAAGAGACCATGATGATATGGCATTTGGATTTTATCCTGGAGGGGTATTTTTCAAAATGCTTAAGAAAATCAAAACCATCCATCTCGGGCATTTGAATATCGAGCAGGATCATGGTTTCCGGAATTTCTGCCTGATCCAGATCGGAGCTGAGAAATTCCAGCGCCTGCTGGGCATTATTAAATGGAACTATATTGATGGATATTCCCTGATACCGGAGAAGCTTGTCATGAAAGAAAAGATCGATCTCATTGTCATCGATGAGGAGGAATCTCAGATCAGGCATTGAATTCGGTTTTATTGGGAATGTTGATCTCAAACCGGGTACCCCTGCCAAAAGTGGAAGTTACACTGATGGTCCCTCCGATCCGCGTTAGGGCTTCTTTGACAATATAGAGACCGATCCCGGTTCCGGGTTTGCTGTTGTTCTTGGTCCTGAAAAACATTTTGAATATGTTGTTCAGGTGTTCGCTCAAAATGCCTATGCCGTTGTCTTCAATGCTGATGATCGCCCGGTGGGGCTCCACCTTGACGGAAAGGGTGACTGTCTGATGCTTTTCATCTGGCTTTTGGTATTTCACGGCATTTGAGATCAGGTTATTGACCACTACGCTGGTCCTGAAGAAATCCCCCATGAACTCTACCTGCTGTTCTATTTCGGTATGGAAAATGATCGAAGGGTTCTGATGCCGGCAGGCTTCTACAGATTCCTTGATCAGGGATTTGAAATCTATATACTCATATTCCGGTTCCAGGCGGGAGTTCTTATAATACTCAATGATCTTTTGGATGAATCCGTCAAGACGCACGATGCTGGTTTC
>DATLTB010000023.1:0-6149 GCA_035533815.1 Chitinophagaceae bacterium | reverse complement strand
GATCCGGGCTGCTTCCAGGATCTCCTCCACGGTCAGCTTGTCCAGATCCACGATATTGCTGGCCTGGGATTCCACCTTTTCTTCCTCCGCCACGGCTTTTTTCCTTTTATCGCTTTTGTTGCTGAGCGGCTGTGACAGCTTGCTCCCGTCCCGGTAAAGGGCACAGGCCTTCAGTCCCAGGTCCCAGCTCAGCTTATAACAATCGGCAATCTCCGGCACCGTGGCTTCATTGGGCAGATTGATCGTTTTGGAAATGGCACCGGAGATAAAGGGCTGCACAGCAGCCATCATCCGGATATGTCCGTGAGGATGAATAAACCGTTCTCCCTTCCTGCCGCATTTATTGGCACAATCGAATACCGGCAGGTGTTCCGGTTTCAGGTGAGGTGCCCCTTCCACCGTCATGGTGCCGCATACATAGTCATTGGATGCTTCAATCTGCTCATCAGAAAAACCCAGGTCGTTCAGCAGGTTGAAGGCCGGGTCATTATATTGTTCCGGGGTAAATCCCAACCGGTGAAGGCAGGCTTCCCCGAGGTTACTGACATTGAACACGAAACTGATATCAAAGGCAGCGGCTACCGTTTTATCCAGTTTCTGGATCTCTTCGGAGATAAACCCTTTTTCGCTCAGGGACTGGTGATTGATCTCGGGTGCCCCTGAAAAAGAACCGGTACCCTTGGCATAGTCGACAATGGCCCGGATCTCACTATCCCGGTATCCCAGGTTTTTCAGGGCAGTGGGCAGCGATTGGTTGATGATCTTGAAATACCCTCCTCCGGACAATTTCTTGAACTTGACCAGGGCAAAATCCGGTTCCACCCCAGTGGTATCGCAATCCATTACCAGGCCGATGGTTCCTGTCGGGGCAATCACGCTGGTTTGAGCATTCCGGTATCCGAACCTGTCGCCCATTTGAACCGCATCATCCCAGGCCCTTGTGGCTGCCCTCAGCAGGTAATCCGGGCAAAATTTCGCATTGATGCCCGCAGGATGTATCTCCAATCCCTCGTAAGCCTCCTGGGCATCATAGGCGGCTGCCCGGTGATTGCGCATGACACGCAGCATATCGGCTTTGTTCTCCTTATACCTGGGGAAGGCACCCAGGACTTCGGCCATTTCCGCCGAAGTCCGGTAGGCCACCCCGGTCAGGATGGCACTGATGGCCCCGGCAATACCCCGGGCTTCTTCACTGTCATAGGCGATCCCGCTGACCATGAGCACGGAGCCCAGGTTGGCATAACCCAGCCCCAGGGTCCGGTAGTCAAAGCTGAGCTGGGCAACTTCCCGGGACGGGAACTGCGCCATCAGCACGGAAATTTCCAGGACAACTGTCCATAGCCGGATCGTGTATTCAAACCCTTCCACATCAAAGCGGCTATTTTCATCATCGAAGAATTTCCGGAGGTTCAGGGAGGCTAGGTTGCAGGCGGTATTATCCAGGAACATATATTCTGAACAGGGATTGGAAGCCCGGATCGGTCCCCCCTTCGGGCAGGTATGCCACTCATTGATCGTGGAGTCATACTGGGTCCCCGGATCCGCACAGCGCCAGGCCGCATAGGCGATCTGATCCCAGAGATCCTTGGCCCGGATGGATTTCATGGTTTTCCCGTTCGTGCGTGATTTCAGGTCCCACTGTCCGTCTTCCGCCAGGCGGTGAAAGAAGGTATTCGGAATACGCACGGAATTATTGGAGTTCTGGCCGGATACTGTACGGTAGGCATCTCCTTCATAATCGGAGGAAAAGCCTGCAGCAATCAGTGCCCCTACCTTCTTTTCCTCTTCCATTTTCCAGTTGATGAAACTGACCACTTCAGGATGATCCAGGTCCAGGCATACCATCTTGGCGGCCCTGCGGGTCGTTCCTCCCGATTTGATCGCCCCTGCCGCCCGGTCACCGATCTTGAGAAAGCTCATCAGGCCACTGGAGGATCCTCCACCGCTGAGCCTTTCCCCCTCCCCGCGGATGGAAGAAAAATTGGTTCCTACACCGGAACCATATTTAAAGATTCGGGCCTCCCTTACCCAGAGATCCATGATCCCCCCTTCGTTGACCAGGTCATCATTGACGCTGAGGATAAAACAGGCATGGGGCTGGGGACGCTCATAGGCTGAAGTGGATTGTTCCAGCTTCCCGGTCTTTTGTTCCACATAAAAATGACCCTGCGGCTTTCCCGTGATGCCGTAGCTTTCATGCAGCCCGGTATTGAACCATTGGGGGGAATTCGGCACACAGGCCTGGCTCAGCATACTGTATACCAGCTCATCATAAAATATATCCGCATCCTTAGTATCGGTAAAATATCCGTACCTGCTTCCCCATACCTTCCAGCAATTGACTATCCGGTGAACAACCTGCTTCGCAGAGCTCTCCTTGCCCATGGTGCCATCCGGCTGAGGGACCCCTGCCTTGCGGAAATATTTCTGCGCCAGGATATCTGTGGCAATCTGGGACCATTGCCTGGGAACTTCCACCTCGTTCATTTCAAACACCACATCCCCGCCGGTATTGCGAATGACGGAAGAACGCAGTTCATAGCTGAACATGTCGTAGGGACTGATGCCCTCCCTGGTGAAATGGCGGGAGAATGTGAGTCCTGTCTTTTCCGTGTGCTGGTTTTTCATTTCAACTATTTTAGGGGGTTAAAAATAAATTTTATTGAAGTGACGGGTTTACGAAAGTAAATTTTCCGGCCTCAGCGGTCTGATATTGTTATCCACAATTTGTTAATATTAGGTTAACATCGCCGGTAGAGCAAGGTCTGTCCTGTCTATGGTTAAAAAGTCATAGATTTGCGGGAGTCGCCTCTCTATGACTAATAAAATTTACGAACTTTTTACCGATAAAAAAAACAAGGGGGTAAAATCTTTTGCTGTCCTCATTGATCCGGATAAAAGCCGGCCGGAAAGTTTGGATACCCTGGTCCGGCATTGCAGAGATGCGTCGGTGGATTATTTGCTGCTGGGTGGCAGCCTCGTGATCACCGATCACCTCGATGAATGTATCCGCCAGATCAAAAAAAATTGTGATATTCCGGTAGTGCTTTTCCCCGGGCATCCCACCCAGCTGTCCAGGCTTGCTGATGCCTTACTTTATCTCGCGCTGATCTCGGGAAGAAACCCCGAACTACTCATCGGCCAGCATGTCATTTCCGCGCCTTCCGTGAAGCAAAGCGGGCTGGAGGTGATCCCTACCGGTTACATGGTCATCGACGGAGGAGCCCCTACAACCGTGTCCTATATCAGCAATGCCACCCCCATCCCCTATGATAAGGATGATATTGCGTTATGCACTGCCATGGCCGGTGAAATGCTGGGTAAAAAGCTCATTTACATGGATGCCGGAAGCGGGGCCAAAAGGCCGGTGCCGGAAAGCATGATCCACCGGGTGTCCTCGAATATTGCGGTTCCGCTGATCATCGGCGGAGGCATCCACAGTCCGGAAAAAGCCTACCTGGATTGCAAAGCGGGAGCAGATGTCATCGTGGTGGGAAATGCGATTGAAAAGGATGCCGGCCTGATCAATGAGATGGCTTCGGCCGTTCATTCCATGACTCAGGCAACTCCGGTGCGCTGAATGGGAATACAGCCTTAGGGTAATTCCTGGTTGCCGGTGGCTATTTTATATACAAATTATCCCCAGGGCGTTTTTTGGCATGGCCGGTCAGAGGCTCATCATTTCTTTGAATTTGACCGCCTGCCTCCTGGACACTTCGATTTTTTCCCCACCCCGCATTTCCAGCAGCAGTCCCCCGTTAAAATAGGTATCAATCCGTTCGATCATGCGCAGGTTCACGATATGCTTCCGGTTCGCCCGGAAGAACATGCGTTCATCCAGCCTTTCCTCCAGGGAATTGAGGGATTTGAGGATTAGGGGTTTATTGCTTTCAAAAAATACCCGGGCATAGTTCCCTACGCTCTCGAAAAGCCGGATTTCCCGGAGCTTGACGAACCAGCAGCGATCCCCGTCCTTGACAAACACCTGGTCATTTTCCGAAAGTATCCCCCGAAGTGAGCTCAGGCCCTGCTTTCCCTTTTCATCCTGCTGCTGCAGCCGGTGAATGGCGTCGGCCAGCCTTTTGGGCTCAATGGGCTTGAGCAGGTAATCCAGGGCGTTGAATTCAAACGCTTTCAGGGCATATTCATCATAGGCCGTGGTGAAAATGACCTGGGGGGCTTTTTCCAGGTCAGCCAACAGGTCAAATCCGGTCTTGTCCGGCATCTGGATATCCAGGAAGAGAAGGTCGGGATTGAGATGGGCAATCTTTTCCATGCCATCCCTGGCATTCACCGCCTCTCCAATCACTTCAATATCCGGGAATTCGCCAAGCAGTTTTTTGAGTTCGGTCCTGGCCAGCCGTTCATCATCGATGATCAGTGCTTTTTTCATGTTTTATGCAGATTAGTGTTAAATGGGCAAAAGTTTAAGCGTTTTACATTTCAATGGGCATGATCACCCTGGCCTCCACCAGATTTTCCCCCTGGTTATAAATACCGAATGAAGCCTTGTCTCCGAAGAGCAGTTCCAGGCGCTGGCGGGTACTTTGCAGGCCAAATCCCCCCTTCCCGGGCTGCTGGCTGATATGTCCCGTATTCTGGATGGTGATTTCATGGGTTCCTGACTGGATCCGGGAACAGATATTCACATACCCTCCACCCACTTCCCGGGAAATGCCATGCTTGATGGCATTTTCCACCAGGGTTTGCAGCATCATGGGGGGCACCGGTAATTCCAGGGTATCCCGGTCAATGTCAAAATGGGTCTTCAGGCGCTCCTCAAAACGAATATTTTCCAGCGCCAGGTAATCCTTGACAATGTCTATTTCATTTTGCAGGGTCACTGTTTCTGCCTTTTCTGCTTTCATGGAATTGCGCAGGATATTGGAAAGTTCTGTGACCGCCGTGCGTGCCCTGCGGGGATTTTCATCCACCAGGGCGCGGATGCTGTTCAGGGCATTGAAGATAAAGTGGGGGTTAAGCTGGGACTTGATCGTCCTGAGTTCCAGCTCCTTGACCGTGGATTCCAGTCGTAGCCGGTCCAGTTGGGCATTCCTGATCTTTTCCATATAATGCCAAAGAAAATAGATCAGCCCCCAGAAGAAGATCAGGGACCCGTCATTGATGATCAGGGCCACATACCTGACCTGTTCCCGGGTGCCAATGGAAAAATGGAGTACATAATCCATCAGGCTCGTCACGATCATACAGATGATCCCTCCGGCGATAACGGCGATCAGGAAACGGAAGATCAGCTTTCCGTCTACATTCAGCTGGAGCCAATTGTACCGGATGATCACCATTCTCAGCAGGTGGGTGACCAGGATGCCCGTGATCAGCAGGACGCCCAGATGCGCGGCGAACTTCAGGTCCAGGGTTCTGTTGAAGGTGAAGGCAAAAAAAACAGTCGCCATCCCATAAATGCCCCAACCAATGACCTGGCACCACCAATAATATCTTGAATTACTCTTGAACATGGGTTTGCAACCGGCTAAATTACCACACTAAAGGCCGGGGAGCAAGGCTTTTATATTAAAGGGAGTCCGTAGGGATAAATGGTGATAATACACAAAGTTGGGACAATTGATCCGATTGAAAATGAAAGAGGTTTGACAAAAAATGATGGCCAGCATTTGGGGAAACCCGGTCAGGGGATATCAGATCCCCCTTTCTTTCAGGGCAAGTTCCCATTTCCAGGCAGTTCGCATCATTTCGTCAATGTCTAAAAGGGGTTGCCAGCCCAGCCGGCTCTTAGCCTTGTTATTATTGGCATATATGGCCACTACATCCCCCTCCCGCCTGGGTCCGGTGGAATAGTTCAGTTTCACCCCGCTGACCCGTTCAAAGGCTGCGATGATCTCCAGGACGGTAATGCCATTCCCTGTCCCCAGGTTGAACACTTCGCAGTTGGACAGGTTATTTTTGCCCAGCAGGTATTGAAGGGCTCGGGTATGCGCATTGGCTATGTCCATGACATGGATATAATCGCGGATGCAGGATCCATCCCGGGTATCATAATCCACCCCCCACACGTGCATTTCCTTCAGTTTTCCAATGGCTGTCTGGGTGATCACCGGAACCAGATTGTCTGGTTTTCCCAGGGGAAGTTCACCGATCAGGGCCGTAGGGTGGGCTCCGGCGGGATTAAA
>DATLTB010000022.1:0-54639 GCA_035533815.1 Chitinophagaceae bacterium | reverse complement strand
TGAGAGAAAACACTGCGATAACATCTGCGAATCAATCAAAAACTGCCGGATCTCATTATATTGCCTCGGTAATGCCTCTAAAATTTCAAAAAAATGGTGAAAACTTTTTCAAAAGCACCGTTTTCTTGCTGACACTAATTAGCGTTGTTTTGCCCACCTGGCGGGGCCCAATGATCACCTGAATGAACTTTCTGGGTTCGTTCATTCTTTTTATAAGATGTTGTAAGTGAGCGCGTTTATACAGGATAATACAATTTACTCAATGTAATGAGTAAAATTACTCAAAATATTGAGTAATATTAACTTTAATGTTATATCAAGCCGCATATGCCTACAATTTCCTTGTAATTCTTAAGTCTTCAATATTTCCATAGCCATTGAAATAAGGTATAGCATATATATTATTTAAAATGATTTAATTTTAACTCCTTGAAATAATCTGAAGTGTTTGGGTCTGTGCAATAGACATAACAACCCCTTGTTCCCCGGGTCATCAGGGTCCGGTAGGTATTCTTAATAATAAGATCTAGTCTTGCGGGCGTCCTAAGAGGTTCCTTTTTTAGCAGGGTCCGGTAACCCCTGACAGAAGTATCCATATGGGATCGTTTGGAGGGATCAGTACATATCTTATTGTTTCGGAAAATAAGGTCAGGGCCAATAATCACCCCAATATAATCAAGCTCCAAACCCTGGCAGGTATGGATACATCCAACCTGATTCACAGAATCCCTGTTGATCAGCCAAAGATTACCATAGCTTTGCAGGTTCCATTGCATCCGGAACCTATCGCCAATGATAATATCAAATTCCTTTGGGTTTTTTTTACTTATCCAGTCCCAGCAGTAACCGGCTACCAATCTGGCCTTGTTTGAAATCAGGTTCTTTTCGAATATAACCTCCCTCAATTCTTCAGGAGAATCAAATACCCGGAAATCATAATCCAGTTCATTCAGTTTGTAATTGGCAGTTTCCCGGATCTGCAGTACCTGATCCAGCCAAGCCAGGTATCCATCAGATCCGTTGCAACGGAACTGTGAACTCAGTTCGCATTCGGTGATCTCCGCATTTTCCCTATGTGCCCATTTTCTGATTTCTTCCCTGCTGCCAATATCATGAAGGGTTACCCGTTGATCCTCATCAATAAAGAAAACTGCGCTCTTTGAAGACCGTATTATCTCTTTTATCTGATTTTCGCCCAGATTTCCAAAAAGACCTGATCTTTCCCTTAGCCGATGGGCTTCATCCACGATCAGGGCATCCAAGGTGTCGGGAATGCAATTATGATAGGCCCCTGATCCTTTGAAGAGATTTTCATACTGAGTGCGGGTCATCTTCCCGGTCAATTTGCTTTCATAAACTTTGCGGGGAGCCGCATTTTTGGTGACATAATGAATAAGTTTCCTCATTTGGGTGACAGCCACCAGTAGTTGAACAGCCACAACTGATTTTCCCGTTCCGGGCCCTCCTTTGACGATGAGAACTTGTTTTTTCCCTTTCTTGGCTTTTTTTATCAGGGAAAGAGCCGTTTCAAAGATGATCTTCTGTTCATCAATCATCAGAAATTCTGGATTTCCTGCGAGCATGGAGGCCAGGGCATCGGCCAGGTTGCGTGAAGGCCTTATTTTTCCATTTTCGATCTTAAAAAGAAGCTTTCCTTTATCACCCTTTCTCACAAATTTTTTGATGAATTCCCGGAACTTATACAGGTCTTCCCTGAAAAACAACGGAGCCTTGTCAAAATATTCCTGGTAATGCTCATGGGAAAGGACTCCGTCATCCGTATAGTTATGCAGGTAAGCACATGGTTTGATCCGGATATCATGCCGGTAAACCGCTTCATTGAACTGGTCAAGCAGGGAGGCATAGGTCCATGCCTGGTAAGAAGGATGATTCTGAGCACGGATTCCTTTACCGATAAATGTATTGACAATGGCGTCCTGGTCAGTCAGCTCAGCCTTTTCCCATTGTTTGAGTTCAACCAAAACTACATGTCCCGCAGCTGAACTATTATAACCTGAAAGCAGGAAGTCGATTCGCTTGGAGGTTTGTGGAATTTTATATTCAATAGCTACGCCGCAATTGCCTGCTATCTCTGGATCCTCAAGCGCATTTTTCATGTATAACATCGAATTCCTCCAGGAGTTCAATTCTGCGGGATTGGTATTTTTATACATAGTGAGACGGAATCGCTCCTGGATAAGCCCATCAATCCTGTTGTTCAAGACATCTTCCAGGAATTTTTCCTTGGTCTCCTGATAAATGATCATGATCCCTGTTGGTTATATTTTCTGGCAGATCCCATTGAAGTGTTTACGGGATATTTTAAAGCATTTGCCCTGATCTTACTTATCATGATTTGGGGTATATCCAGGTGATATCTTTCTGCCAGCAGGAAAGCATAAGCGAGGATATCGGCGAGTTCTTCGCTTATTTTCTCCGGGTCGGCTTTCTCCGGAGTTTGCCAAAGAAACAATTCAAGCAATTCGGCAGCTTCCACCGAGATGGCCAAAGCCAGATCTTTGGAATTATGGAACTGAGCCCAATCCCTTTCATCCCGGAAAGCGATCAGCTGCCGGGTAATTTCTTCAAAATCTGCTTTCATTGGGTACAAATAGGTTTGAATAAAAAATTAACATTCCCGGATCTATCGTTATTCCGGCTGAACTCGTGATGCAATGAAATTATTTTCCGATTGAATTCATTTTACGGGCAAATTCCTGGATTATCCGAATAGTTGAAGTATCTGTATCAAACACGGAGTACCATCCCTGTGGTTCATGAGCCGGATCACCTATAAAAGCATTTCCGGGTTTCCAGTAATCACCGGCTTTATCCGCTCTTCCTTCCCCGGCCCATGCCCAGAAATTACAGCCGGCAACTACACTTTTATTTATAGATGCCCGTTCATAAATTGCCTTAAACAGGCTACTGTAATACTGATCACGGATGGTTACCGGCGAGCCCGGAGTGAATACATTGTGATCCCTGGATAACCCGAATTCTTCCATTACCAGGGGTTTCCCCAGCTGTCGGGCAATCTTTTCATGATCAGACAGATAGTTTAAGGCATATTTCAGTGCAGGTCCGTAAGTATGTTCGGCGTCGGCGGGGTTATACATTCCCCAGTTCTGCACCCAGATATGTATAGTAGTGTAATCAATGTACTTGCTGGAATGATCCAGATAAAAGTCATTCCCGGCTGTGGAAGGCGAAGGAGTATCTCCCTCGCTGCCTGTGGTCACCAGATGGTGACTATCCAGGGATTTGATGAACCCGGCAGTCTGGTCGATCCATTTCAGGAAAGCTGGCACATTATTGATACCCCTGGGTTCATTGGCCAGCTCCCAGGCCATAATCGTGGGATCATCCCTGTACGTTTTTCCGGTATAGGGGTTAATATGTCCAATGATAAAATGGATGAACTGTTCAAACAATGCCTGCGCCTTTGGATTGGAATAGAATCCTGCCGCAAATTCCTGATATGTCTGCCAGTTCCCTCCCGGACTGGGGGGAGGGTAGGGAATCTTATCAGCCTCACCGCTCCAGACAATATATTGACCAAATCCGCCGGACCAGTCCCAGAAATTATTCAAACAGACCACAGCATACATGCCCCTTTTATGCATTTCTGAGAGCAGGAAGTCCAGGCCGTTTAATACATCCTGATTATAAATTCCCGGACTGGGCTGTAGGGATGGGACCATCCTCCAGGGTGCTGAATCAGGACCTTCGCTGCCACCCATAATCCGCAGGTTATTGATTCCCATGGATTTTAGCCTGTCCAGTTCACGGAGCAGCCTTGGCCTATCGCCTCCGGGTCCCCTGGAACCCAGATTCATCCCATACCAGAAATTAGTTCCCAGAAAATGATAGGGATTACCCCTGATGATGAATCCTTCGCCTTTCACTTGCACAAATCCTTCCTGGGCATTAATCCTTCCGGGACTAGACATGACCATTATCAGGCTTAGTAAAAAAAGATGGAGAAATCTGTGCATAAACAAGAGTTCAAGGTAGGTTTAAAATAATTGTCCTTTCTCCCTGTACAAAACGAATAGTTCAGATGGAAAGTTAATTCCATTTTTAACGGTCAAATGCCTGAATTATTTATGAAAAAGGATATCATCGACAGGTTTAATCAGTGCTGGTTATTTTTCAGGGATATTTTTTTATATGGCCCGTTGACTGCTGCTTGGTTGCATCCCGCATTCCGACATGGCATCATTAAGGATCTGGTTAACTCGTCCGGCGGAAATAATGATTGGTTCTGATATTTCCAGGGGCAGCACTGAAAGCTCCGGGAAACAACGTAATTGATTGTAAACAGAATACACCATTCATGTTTTTTTTACCCATCCTTTTGTAAAAATACTTTGAATATCCTGGATTTTTTATTTGAAATTTAGGGACCGGAGATAAAATATGACTTCATATGAGCCCCAAGGTTTTTTTACTTTATATCCTGTTTGGCCTTGGCGAAATTTGCTATGGCAGATCCGTCAGCGCTGCAATCATTTCATATGTCCGCGATGGAAACAGGGTCAAATTCACATTGGATAAGGGAAGCCTGGAACTGGACATCCATGCGGCAGATTTAGTGGAAGTAAGGTACAGCAGCCTTCCGGCAATCCCAGTCCGCAAATCCCTGGTATTTATTCAGCCATGGAAGGGGGTTACCTCTTTCCAGGTTAAAGATGCCGGTGATTATGTGGTAATCACCACTGACCGGTTAATCATCCGGATTGACAAAGCCGATCTTGCCATCCAGTACCTGTCCAAAGCCGGCAAAATCATTCTGGCAGAAGACGGCAGTGCCGGAAAAAGGATGACCCCTTCCATAGTGACCGGATTTCATACCTATACCTGCCGGACACAGTTTGTTTCACCTGCCGGCGAAGCCCTATATGGTCTCGGTTGCCATCCACTGGATTCAGGGTCTATTAACTATAAAGGGCGCAGGCAGGATATGGCCATCAGGTATATGACAGGAGCCATACCGGTCCTGCTTTCCACAAGGGGGTATGGCCTGCTTTGGGACAATTATGCTGCTTCCCGTTTTAACGGGGAAGTTAAGCAGGATACCCGGTTCAGGTATACCAGTGAAAGCGGCAACCTGATAGATTATTATTTTTTCTATGGTCCGAAGTTCGATCATATCATTGCCAGTTACCGTAAAGCCACCGGGGAAGCTCCGATGTTCCCGAAATGGGCATTTGGCCTTTTTCAGTCCCAGGATCGTTACCAGAGCCAGGCGGAGGTACTGGCTGTGAAAGACAACTACCGCAAAAACCATATTCCCCTGGACGCAATTGTCCAGGATTGGTTTTACTGGGCTCCTTTTCCTATCGGATCCCATATCATGAATCCGCAAAATTATCCCAATCCAAAAGCCATGGTGGAGGAACTTCATCGGGCTCATGTGCATGCCATGATTTCCATATGGCCCTGTTTTGGGGCGGGAAGCCGGGATTACAAGGCCTTGGAACAAATACATGGATTTACCGATATCCGCTGGAACAATATCATGAGCCATAATCTGGATGTTTACTATGATCCCTATAACCCAAGGGCAAGGGCCCTGTATTGGAAGCAGGCCGGCGATAGCCTCATGATCAGGGATGGCTGGGACGGATGGTGGGCAGATCAGTGTGAACCCGATGATGGGGACAGTCTGGATGTCCGCAGACAAAACGAATTTTATCTGGGAAGGGGGATAGACTATTTCAACACGTATTCCCTGGAACATACTACGGCCATTTACCAGGGATGGCGGAGGGATATTCCTGGTAAGCGGGTCTTTATATTAGCCAGGCAGGCATTCGCTGGTCAACAGCGGAATGCCGCCACACTCTGGTCATCAGATGTTACCAGTACCTTTTCCTCGTTAAAGGACCAGGTATCCCAGGGAATCAATGCCTGTGTTTCAGGTATACCTTACTGGACTTCAGATATCGGGGGCTATCACTATCATGGGGCCGCACCAGACTGGTCAACCCCGGCCAACAGGGAGCTTTTCATCCGGTGGTTTCAGTTCGGGTCCTTCTGTCCCATTTTCCGGATCCATGGTAAGGGGGAAAGAGCCCTATATTCTGATCACTGGGACTCCCTCACCAAAGCGATTCTTTTAAGCTATGATAATCTCCGGTACCGGCTGATGCCTTATATATATTCCCTGGGCTGGAAAGTGACTCAGGAAGGATATACTCCCATGCGAGCCCTTGCCTTTGATTTCAGGAAGGATACAGCGGTATACAATATCCGTAACCAATATATGTTCGGACCAGATTTCCTGGTTTGTCCAGTAGACAGGAAAGGGCTGGTCATTCGCAGCGTTTACCTTCCGGAAGGCAGCCGCTGGTTTGATTTCTGGACAGGGAAATCCCTCAAGGGAGGTGAAACCATACCATCTCCCGCACCCCTGGAAACGATGCCATTATTTGTGAAAGCCGGATCAATACTCCCCATGGGACCCTATCTGCAATACGCCACAGAAAAACCGGCCGATCCCCTGGAACTGAGGATCTATCCTGGAGCCAATGCCCATTTCACCCTTTATGAAGATGCCAACAACGGATATGGCTATCGCAAAGGACAGTATTCCACGATCCGGTTTACCTGGGATGACCAAAGGCATATATTGAGTATTGGTAAGCAAGAGGGTAAATACCCTGGCATGAAAAAGACCCGCTTTATCCATGTGGTCCTGGTCCGGATGGGTCATGGCATCAGCATTGCGCCGGAAAATACGCCAGACCAGATTGTGAAATATGAGGGAGCCCCCCTTCAACTAAAATTGAATTGACATATGCACAAAGGGATCATTCAAATAAAACATTCATTTGAATCATGGCATATCATCCGGATTATTTACCGTGCTTCTACAAAACTTAATATGAATAAAAAAGGTTCTTAATTTTTTAACTAAGCCTAAAAATTACTGGTATGACCCTTCAGTTTAAAATTCAGCTGCGCAATATTTCAAAACCACCGGTATGGCGGAAACTCATTGTTCCGGACAATTTTAGTTTTATGAAGTTTCATCAAGTCATACAGGATGCTTTTGGTTGGTATAATTGCCATCTTTTTGAATTTTCCCCTACCGGCTATGGAAGTTATCCGGTAATCGGAATTCCTGAACCAGGACCGGACCGGATTGCAGGTATGCAGGATGCCCGGAAAATAAAATTGTCTGCCATTTTCAGGGAACCCGGACAATGTTTCACATATACCTATGATTATGGGGATGACTGGGTGCATAAAATTACCCTGGAAAAAATAACTGATGAAAAAAGGATCAAGGCTTCCTTACTTGCAGGAACCGGTGCATGTCCGCCGGAAGATTGCGGGGGTTCAGGAGGATATGCAGAATTGCGATCTATTCTTGCAGATCCGAAACATCCTGGATATCAGGAGATGAAAGAATGGTTGGACCTGGACGAAAAGGAAACATGGGATGCAAAAGAATTTGATTTGGAATATCATCAGTTCATAGTCAGTAAAGTCTGATCCCGAAAATGAAAGGAAGCTGTCAGATGTAGCGCAAATCGCTAAAAATCAGCCGGGTATATTTGTTGCAGGTTTCTATTTTTTAGATTGGTTTGCAAACTAGGTTAAGAACACAATCAAATCAAGGCAGGTTCATTCAGGGCTGCAAGACCAAAAATGGATTCATCCTCATACACTGGGCTGTCGCTGATAGATTTAACCACATGCATTGCAGGAACAGTCCTCAATCTGGTCAGATAAAGGTATCCGAGACTCCCCGAAATAACAGAACCGGCGATGATGGCTATTTTGGAGATGACCTGCAGGTCCATCATTTGATAAGCCAGGGTAGCGGTAAAAATGGACATGGTGAACCCGATACCACCCAGCATTCCGATCCCGAACAGTTGTTTAAAACTGGTTTGGGAAGGAAGTGTAGCAATGCCTGATTTGGCAGCAAGAAAAGAAAACAGGAAAATCCCCAATGGTTTTCCAAACACCAGACCAAGGATAATCCCGAGACTGATCGTGGAAGTAAAGAAATGACCTGTTGCTGAAGTCAGTACAATGGCGGTGTTTGCCAATGCAAAAAGGGGCATGATAAAAAAGTTGACCGGAGCATGAAGGATTTGTTCCAGTTTGTTCATTTTGGATAAGGGCATGCAAAAAGCCAGAATGACTCCCGCAATAGTGGCATTTATTCCGGAATTGAAAATACAATACCATAATAATATAGCCGGTAAGATATACCAGGCCAGACGCCTTACTTTAACGACATTCAGCATGATGATCGAAACCAAGGCTGTTGCAGCCCCGATCAGAAACGGGAAATTCAGCTGGTTGGAATAAAATATTGCAATAGTTACAACGGCTCCCAGATCATCAATAATTGCCAGGGCCATCAGGAATATTTTTAATTGAACTGGAATCTTCCTGCCAAGCAAAGAAAGGATACCCAGAGAAAAGGCAATATCTGTAGCCATGGGTATTCCCCATCCGTGATGAAATGGGGTACTCCCGTTAAAAATGGTAAATATGATTGCCGGGAAAATCATCCCTCCGAGCGCTGCCAGCACCGGTAGCATGGATTTACGGACAGAGGCCAGTTCGCCGACCTTCAACTCGCGCTTGATTTCAATACCAACCAGAAAAAAGAAGAAGCTCATCAATACCTCATTGATAAGCATCAGGGGACTATTTGGCATATGAATAATTCCCGAAGGGGTGAAAAACCGGGCATGCCAGAACCCCACATAAGCAGCACTGGTGCCACCCAGATTGGAAAAAAGAAGAGATAATATAGTACATACAATCAATAACACTCCGGTAGCCCGGCTGTCCTTAAAAAAACTTCGGATCGGCGTAAACATTTTATGGCGAACTAGCTTTACCATGGTAACTCTTTTTTATCCATTAGATTAATGACTTTTACATATCAACTTCCACTTCTGCCTGAACGGTATGGGGATCATTGACATATCCGTGCACTCCCATTTCATACATATCAAGTCCGGCTAATTCCGATTGTCTATCAACCCTCAGACCAATCGTCCAGGCACATACCTTGAAAAAGAAGTACATAGTGCAGAAGACAAACACAAAACAGGTTATTCCTCCAATAAGTTCGGCCAGGAACTGACCCGGATTACCATAAAACAAGCCAGTCACATTCCCCGGTACACCATTCCATCCGTTTCCATAAGTGCCATCTGCAAACAATCCCAGGGCAAGTACACCCCAAAGCCCGTTAACTCCATGAACAGCCACAGCCCCGACAGGATCATCCACTTTCATTTTCCGGTCCAGCCAGACTGCAGAAACCACCACCAGTACTCCGGCTATAGCCCCGATGATGATAGCTGACATGGAATTCACAAACGCACACGGCGCAGTAATGGCCACCAGTCCAGCAAGCATGCCATTGGCCATCATTCCCGGATCAGGCTTTTTATATCTCCACCAGACATACAGTGTAGCAAATAAGGCCCCGCTAGCACTGGCCAGCATCGTGTTAGTAGCAATGATCCCAATACGCATATCCGTTCCGGAAAGAGTGGATCCCGGATTGAAACCAAACCAGCCAAAGGCAAGAATAAAAGTTCCAATAATTGCCATGGGGATATTATGGGCGGGAATCGTATTCACAGTGCCATCTTTCTTGTATTTCCCAATCCTTGGACCCAATGCCACAGCTCCTGCGAGCGCCGCCACACCCCCTACCATATGTACTACGGATGAACCCGCAAAATCCACATGGCCATGGCCTAATCCGAAATTGGTACCCAGTTGGGCCAACCAGCCCCCACCCCATACCCAATTGCCAAAAATGGGATAGATGAACATGGAAATGAAAAACCCATAGACCATGAAAGCCTTGAATTTCCACCGTTCTGCCATTGCCCCGGTGGGAATAGTGGCTGCAGTATCCATAAACACCATTTGGAAAAGAAATAAGGTGAAGACTCCGACATCATATACCTTACTGTTCAGGAAATAGCCGGCAGCTCCGATAAGGCCAAAATCTTTTCCAAAAAGATGAACGGTAACTTCATGGGTTAATCCGGGTGTTCCACCCAGGGAGGCAACTCCCCCGCATCCTCCATACATAAAAGCAAACCCGCAGATCCAGAAGCCCAATATTCCCAGGGCATATACCATAAAATTCATTGCCATGGTATGCGCTACATTCTTCGCCTGAGTAAACCCTGTTTCCACCATGGCAAATCCGGCCTGCATGAACATCACCAGAAAACCGGTGACCAGGGTCCACATAATATTGATGGCAATTTTATTGTGCCCGACAGCATCAGCAATCTCCTGACCCGTTGGTTTTCCTGCATTGACAGCGGGTATATCTTTAATCGTTCCAGTAGTGGCACCGGTCGGATCCTGGGCAAAGACCACACAAGACAGGATCAGGAAAATGCAGGTCATACCAATAAGAGGCAGGTAGCGAACCCATGCAGCACGCAACCCCAATGATTTTTCCTGCGGGGTTTTCCTGGATAAGAAACCGGAGAATAAATGTATCCGCATAAAATTAATCTTATAAAAATAGGTTAAAAATAAAACTAATTTATTATTAAAACATAAAATTAAACGGAAAACATAGAAAATACATTGAATAATTGATAAATTTTAAGGTACTATATTATAATTTATGCAAAAATTAAATATATTTATTTACCTAATATTTATTATAATTATTTTTATATCATTTAATTAACACTGATTAACAGATAATTAACCTTGATTTATACAAAAATAAATCAATTATATAATTATATATATAATGTGAATTAATTTATTGAAAAACGAACTTGTAAGTTAAATGGGTAAAATGGGTTAATTCGGGTAATTCCGGGATAAAAATCAAGAGGATGGTTGCTTAACGCTGGTCAGGAATAAAATTGATTTGAGGAACCATCTGGGATAACTACTTTTTCAGTAACCTGATCCAGGTTGGGGATTTTAAATTCCCACTTTGGTTAATGGGGAATCGGCAGGCTATTCATTACCCTTACCCAATGGAACAGCATTTTGCTGTTCCGCGTTGTCCAGTTCTTCAAAAAGTACCAGGATATCCAATACCTGTTTATTGAAACCTTCAGGAATTTCTTTCAGGTCCATGATATACAGAAAGAAAAAATCACGGAGACATCGGGATAGTTCATGGGGGGGAATGAACTCCACGCAACGGCGGATAAGTTCAGCCAACTGGTTATTCTTTTCATCCCCCTTTTGCGCTGATTGGTCCGTCCCGGCAATTAGGACATTTTTACGCAGGTAACTATTAATGATCACCATAGGTAAGCAGGTTGGAAAAAGCGAAGATACATAAAATGAGCGTAATAATACAAATAAAGTATTATTATTGAAATATTTTAGCCGAAATTGTATGAATAAATACAAATAATGGATAAATTGCCTGCTTAATTGTTTACACTGGAACCTACTTCACACCCAAAAGAAAAGATCCGGATAAACTGCATCAAAGCGGTACTGGCTGAAAAGGATATGTCCCATAAAGCCCTTGCACAGCTGGTGGATATGGCCCCCAATTCCATTACCCGGATATGTAATAATGAAAGCCAGCCTACGCTAAAGCTTCTCCGGGAAATTGCCCTGGTCCTTGGGGTGGATATCCGGGAACTCCTGGTTCCTACCCAAATTTGAGCCCTTCCAATCAGTATTTCCCCCTGTTGCTTTTCCTAAAATTCACTTAAATTATTAAATAATTATATATTATATGACTTATTCGTCGAAATAAGTTCATTAAAAGACTGGTTAATAAATTATTAGTGAGAAAAATTTCAAAAATTATATAAATATTATAAATAATTCTATATTTATTTTTATAAATAAATATTAATAAAATAGGGAATAATTTCAATAAAATTCAATAAAATTGAGGTGAATCCTATCATATTTAGAGTAATTTTGCCTAATAATTAATTGTTTTTTTAACCCAAAACTTACGGAAATGATTCTAAGCAACCTCATCAACCGGAAAAATGACCGTTCGCTCCTGCTTCCACTCAAAAAACTGAGCAAGGGAGAGAAATGGCGGCTCGCTTTGACCATGTTCGGTGGTAAACTCATCGGTTTGGCGGTGGTCCTTGTAGTTATGGTGCTTACACCAGGACTCCTTGGTACATCTGCCCATGCTGCTGATATTTACACCAAGCATGAAACTTCCATGATCAGCTCCATTAATACTATCTGGACGCTGGTAGCTGCATTCCTGGTTTTTGGGATGCAGCCTGGGTTTGTCCTGCTGGAAGCTGGATTTGCCAGGGCAAGGGAAACAGTGAATGTGCTGATGGAATGTATATTTGACACCTGTCTTTGCGGTTTGCTTTTCTGGGCCTTTGGTTATGCTTTCATGTTCAGTCATGGAAATGGGTTCATCGGATATCATTGGTTCTTTCTGATGAATGCCCCCGCCACGTATGAAACGACTGGGGTAGCCCTGATCGCACACTGGATCTTCCAGTTTGCTTTTGCAGATACCTGTTCTACAGTCACTTCCGGAGCCATGATCGGTCGGACTGGGTTCCGGGGAGATATCCTGTACAGTATCGGGGTGACTGGCTTTATCTATCCAATTATTGGTCATTGGGCCTGGGGACCGGACGGATTCCTGGCGAACATGGGAACTCCCGGAAATTTCCTGCCGAATCTGGGAACAGGTTTTAGGGACTTTGCCGGTTCTACTGTGGTGCACACTATCGGAGGTATGGTTTCCCTGGCTGGAGCCATTGTACTTGGACCCCGATTGGGCAGGGTATTCAAACGGGATGATCCCAAACGAGGGGGACAGATGCCACCTCATAATCTCACCATTGCTGCAGTCGGAGGATTCATACTCTGGTTTGGCTGGTACGGATTCAATCCGGGGAGTACCCTATCCGGAATGGATTTCATCGGTATTGGCCGGGTTGCTACAAATACCACCCTTGCGGCATGTGCGGGAGGGATGTCAGCGATGATTGTGGCTTATATGATGGGTTCCACAAAAGGGAAGTTTGATCTGGGATTCACTACAAATGGTTTTTTGGCCGGTCTGGTGGCCATCACCTGTCCATGTTACTGGGTGGATCCCATTGGGGCAGTCTGCCTGGGATTTGTAGCTGGAATAATTGTGGTACTGGGTATATACATGCTGGAATGGTTCCGGGTGGATGATCCGATCGGAGCGGTATCCGTGCATGGTTTTGCCGGTATTTGGGGCACCTGGTCCCTCGGGCTGTTTGCCGCTGGAAAATACGGGGCAACTACTGCGCTGGGTCCGGATAATTCAAGTCCGGTGGCGGGTCTGTTCTATGGGGGCGGCACTACCGTGCTGAAAGCCCAGATCATTGGCAATCTGACGATCACGATTGCCACTTTCCTGGTTTCCCTGGCCATGATGTGGGCAATTAAGCAACTGCCTCATCCATGGAACCTCAGGGTGGAAAAGGAAGGAGAACTTGGTCCGGGCGGTCTGGATGTCTGGGAACATGGCATCGAAGCTTATCCTGCAGAAGCTGTTCCTGCGCTGGCTAAGTCAGATCTGGATTATGAATACTCAAAAACCAGCATTCTTCAATAGGATATTCATAGCGGAATATTATAACAATTATGTTTTCAAGGGCTGCCATTTCCATGGTGGCCCTTGTTTTTGGAGGGTCGGTAGGATATATTCAAAAAGAAAGGAAGTATCCAAGAATCCAGACCTGAGGGGACATACTGCGCTTACCAAAGACCGGGAAATGGAATCGTAGGGTATCGCGGATTTGAAAGAATCCCGGATTTTAATCAGGTTCTTTGATCAAATCCGGATTATGATCAGGCTTAAGAAAAATCTTCCTTCCCTGTTTAGTCCAGGGCCTTATGGAGAAAATCAACCAGGGGCTTGATAGCAGAAAAAATGAGGATCATCTGTTTCAGCAATCCGGGAGTGCATATGATGTGGTCATTGAGCTCACAGCCTGCAAAAAAGCTCTTTTTCCTTAACCAGTCAATGGCTGGGTTATCTGCTGCATATCCTTTGGGAGGTCTGCTCAGGGCATCCCCATCTTCCATTTCGCCCAAATAGGACCTGAAATTTCTTGTGGTAATTATTTTCCGGAATTCAGGGAAGTTATAATCGATTTCCTGGCGGATCTTGGCCAGGGCTTCAGTTTCCGGCATCCAGATACCCCCTCCGAAATAACTTTTCCCACCGGGGGACACATGGAAATAATAACCAGGAAGATGGGCCATCTTTCCGCCCCTGCCAAGGGCAGCCGCAAAATGGGTTTTATAGGGAGTCTTGTCTTTAGAGAACCGGATATCCTTGTATATCCGGAATACGCAATCTTTTGCCTGTAAGGGGGTGACTGACCGGTCTATCCGTCCGAATTTCCCGATGACTTCCTGTACCAAATGTTCAAAATCTGTTTTGGCTGCCAGATAACTATCCCGGTGTGCATCAAACCACAGTTTATTGTTATTCTTCTTTAAATTCCGGAGGAACCGGAGTGTTTCCTGCTGCAGCATATGAGTAAATGAAATTGAACCATGAATATACAATAAAGGAGTATGGATGTATAAAAATTAGGACCATTTTAAGTGCTTAGCAGAAATTATTGGTGATCAATTGGCCAGTGTTTAACAAAGGAGATATCAGCCAGGGTATTTAATCATGTACATTTTAATTCATAGACAACCTGGAAAATTACTGATTACTTTTACAAACAGGAATAGCGGATCGCCCTATGGAAAGGTAAAATCAGGACGGAAACGGGTCTATGGATTTACAGGGTAAGTTTTAAATGCTCGTACAATTTCTTTTGGCCATTTGACGTGATAATGACCTTTCTTGAATTCCTGGTCTTCCTGATCCAGTCGTCCGATAACATTTTATCCAGCAATGCCGCTGCAAGGGATCCGGCGATATGATATACTCTCTCGCTCCAGTCAAGGCAAGGCCGTAGAAATGACCTCCTTTGCTGTTTTAACTCCTCGATATCAATATTTAGGTTGGTGAACCAGATTCGTCCTGTAGTACTGACCTCCATGGCATCCTTTCGGTAAACAATAATTTTTTTATCGAGCATCTTTTCAGTTATAGCCACAGCCAGTTTACCCGCCAGATGGTCGTAACAGGTTCTGCAATATTTTATTGCCGGATAATTATCGTTAATAGGACTGGTTTTGACCAATGATGGATCCATCAGCGTGGCCATTGCTTCGATGGCATAGGCGATTTCCTTCCTGGAATAGGTATAATACCGGTGGCGTCCATGATTTTCAACACGGAGCAGACCGGCTTGGACAAGCCTGGCCAGGTGCATGCTTATATTTTGTGGGGAAGTGTCTGCCGAAATGGCAAGTTCGGTAGCGGTAAAAGCTTTTCCCTCAATCATTGTCCATAGGATGGCTGCTCTTACCGGGCTCCCAATCAGGGAAGCGATTTGTTTAAATTGATTTTCCATTTGATGCAAGCACATTTCATTTTAAAATGAAGTGTTTGTGTATAAAGATACCTTATTTTGGAAAATCAACCGGTTATGGCAAACACTTTATTTCTCCAGTCGGAAGTCCCGGACCCATATGCACTATATGAAACAATGAGGAATGAGGGACCGGTTTATTGGGATGAAATAAACCGGCATTGGGCTATTTATTCATATGACTGCTGTAAGGAAATCCTGAGCAGCGATGCAGTTCAAGTACCGGTAATTGATGCGAAAGTCAAAGATGGATTGAATGAATATGCATTATTAATTGCTGGCCAGTTTGCCAGGTTAAGCAATGGAGTTTCCCATGAAATATCCAGACAGGTGGTTACCCAATTGATGCAAAAGATCAATGCGGATTCAGTGGGTGTAATCATGAAAGATCTTTTAAAGGATATCAGTGTCCCAGATGGCATGGATTGGGTTCATTCAATTTGCAGGCATCTTCCGATTAAAACCATTTTAAGCAGTTTTAGTTTTAATAAAGCCGACAGCGATTTTATTTTAGGGAAAATGGAATCTTTAAGTGAATTGATATTGCCCGGGAAACCGACCAAGCAAGTACTTGGAATAAACGGATTTTCTAAAGAGCTGTATATTATAGTGGAAAAGCATTTGCTATATTCCGGTAGTTATTTATCCTGCATCCGGGACCTTGCTGTAAAGCATAAAGCGGAAGTCAGTGGAATCCTTTCTTTATTTGTAAGCAATATCATAGGATTGTTCATTCAGGGGTATGAAGCAACCAGGGGTCTGTTGAGTAATGCATTGCTGCAGATTTTGCAAAACACTGACTATGGATCCTGGTCAGTTACTGATCCGGGACATTTGAGAAAAGTGGTCATGGAAATATTAAGGTTTGACCCTCCGGTGCATAACACCAGGCGAAAAGCAGTTAAAGATTTTATGGTGAACAAGGTGCAAATCAAAAGCAAAGATGCGATATTTATAATGCTGGCAGCAGCAAACAGGGATCCGGGGAAATTCAATCAGCCGGATAAGTTTGATGCAGGGAGGACAAATAACCATGAACATATCACTTTTGGATCCGGGATCCATAGTTGTGTGGCTAATCATTTTTCAGTCAGCCTGACCGTGGACGGGTTGGTTTATTTTTTAGATCGGTATAAAAAAGTCCGGTTACTGAACAGGGATATTCAATATGAGCCGCTGATAAATTTGAGATTGCCAAGGAATATATTTATTTCCCAGGGATAACTTATAAGGATGATAGCTGTTATTTTTGAAGGGATAGTGGAAAACACCCGGAAGCAGGAATATCTGGAGATGTCCACCCGCCTGCAACCCCTGATTGATAAAATGGAAGGGTTTATTTCCGTGGAAAGGTTTCAAAGCCTGGCAGACCCGGAAAAAGTGTTGTCATTGTCATTTTGGAAGAATGAGGAAAGCATTGCACAAATGAGGGATCTGGAGATGCACCGGTTGGCTGAATTAAAGGGGCGGGAATATATTTTTATTGACTACCGGATTAGAATAGCTATTGTGGGAAGGGATTATGGAAGGTTTGACAGAAAGGATGCCCCGGTTAACTAAACAACTGAACTATATAACCTACCGGGGGAACCAACGCCTTTTTAATTCCTGATCATTCCCGGAGGGCGGGATTTTTACCCCGGGAAATGAAGAAAGTCTTAAAAACAGACAGGTTGACGCGGAATTAATCCTGATCAACCTGTCCGGGGTTAAACTGAAATGGCATGCGGTATCAGAAAAGCAGCCCTGTTTCCAACAAAAAGCGCGCCTGAGAATTATTTGTTCCGGTGGGTCCCAATCCCAGGCCGCTGGTCATGTTTGCTGCCTGGACATAGGAGAGCTCTGCCCGTATAAAGAAACTTTTGTACTGATAAGTCGGAGTGAAGGTAATGGACCAGGCATTACTTCCCGGACCATACAGGAGGTTGGGGGCACCGTCCGCCGCATTTCCGGTGGAGGAAAGGTATTCCAGCCGTACGGGCAGGTTTACGGTGGCCCCGTTGGCATAGGTATGTGCACTATAATTGACGAATAAGGCAGCTCCAAAAGTGGAAGCATTTTCTGTGGTTTTGATTACAGGGTTCTGAGGGACACTGGTATATTGCAGGTAGGGTTCAATGGTCCATGGCCCCATAGTATGGGTATAAATCAGGTTGTAAATCTGTTCGTTGTTCAAAACCATGGGGGTTACCGCACTAGAATCTCTGGTCTCTTTGGTATTCCCTCCTCCAATAAAAGCCAGGGTATTACTGCCGTTAATGGTATAGGTTACCGAACCCCAGGCCCAGGTGTACTGGTTGGAATAAAAACCATCATTCCAGGAAATGGCAAATGCTACTGGCCCCGCTTTAAAATTGGCCTGCACACCTCGGTTTACCGCATTTTCCTCGTTCCAGAGTATTCCCCGTTCAATATTCATGTTTTCAAAGGAAAAAGTATATTCCGCCCCGATAAGGGTAGGAAGCTTACCGGCCTCGATGGAGAAATTAGCTGTAGGAGCGATCTTGAGGTATCCCTGGGGAACCACACCGAAATATAAAGGGGTGGCCACTCCTGCCCTGGTATAGGGCAGACCGAGATCCGGAAGGGAATATGCGCCAATTTCAATGAAATATTGAATCACCCCATCTATTTTCTGGATAAATACCTGGCCATTACTCAGATCAGACTGAAAGGACTGATCCCCGGGAGCCACATTATTCTGCACCTGGACAATGGTACTGACCGCGCCGGACACATATACACTATGCCCCGCGATGCCAGCGTCTAACTTTAAAGGTTGCGGATTGATGGATAAGGGACCATCCATTCCAGGCATGGAAAGGGGAGAGGATGGGGCTGCCGGTGTGGCAGCCGCTGCTGTTTTAGCCGTATCGTTACCTGTCTGTGCTTTCCCTTTCAGGGAAGCCATAATCAGGATCAGTAAGGCAGCAGTAAACCGGAGACAATGGGATTTCCGGAATCCAATTTTAAGATTAAAAAGCATTTTAAGGGGGGTTTTATGGTTTTTTAAATACGACTGTAAAGAATAACCCTGTTTGGTTTTAAAAAAGGCATGTGATGATGTTAAAATCGTAAAAACTAATATGATTAAATTATTAATGTAATACTTTGCAAATATACAACGCATATTTTTATAGTAAATCTAAATAATGTTTGATTTTTAACTAATAAATAGTAAAATTTCAATAAAATAATCTAAAATATATTATATTGTAATAAAAATAATATAAATAAAAATTATTGAACCCTAAAACCCTGATTTGGTTTCATGCCAAGCAAAGGCAATTAATCAGCTTTTAGCTCAACGATTCCCCTTATTTAACCTGAAAATCACCTGGGCAACATGTTTTCCAGGCAGGGGGGAAAGAAGAAGGGTAAAGCGGTGCCGGGAACTGTCCAGCTTAAGGGTTCCATGGTCTGCCTTAAATAACCGCTCATAATAACCCATGAGGGTGACTGCTTTTTCGCCGGCAGCATATAGGACGCTGACCCTGAGCACTCCAGGACCCTGCTCCATGGATGAAATACGTTGTTTCCCGGTTGAAGCGATCTTCCCGGCATCGCCCAAAAAAGCAATACCCATGGAAGTGACCGGAGCGACAATATAATAGGCATATCCTGCTGCCGGGATACTATCGCGGAATTCCTGATTAGCCGAGACCCTGCTTAACCGGTCCGACCCGGGACAATACACCACGACCTCCCCCCTTTCTCCCAGGGCAGCTGGGAGGAAACGGATGATTTTACCGGTGATCCCAGGAGGATCGAAGGCAAATACATAGTCGGTGGTCAGGCCATGGTGACGGGTGAGGGTCCAGGATAACATGGGGGTGTTTTCCTTCCTGGCGGCCTGAAGAAAGCTGGAATCCATGGGTTCGGCCGGACGGTCCGGTTTGACCAGGATTCCATCCGGCCGGGCAGCCAAAAGGATATTTTTCTTATTTTCCTGGCCCAGGGCATCCCCGGTACCCACAGCTCCGGCAGATAAAACTGCCAGGATCATATTCCCTTTCTCCCGGCTTTTGAACACATCAGACCAGGGCCAGATTCCCAGCACATAGGCAAACTGGGAATTATAGATGAATTCTTTCCATTTGCCTGGCTCAAACCGGTCATCGCTGGTCCGGATCGTGGTGAGATTGGGATACCGGACGCCCTGCAGGAAATACCTGGGCATGGCCATACAATATTGCATATCCAGGCCTTCATTGCGTAAAGCGGATGACATATCCCCCGTAAACTCATTACCCGTGGACAGATTATCTGCCATCCCGGGGCTTTTTCTATAGATATAGTTCAGCCAGTCCTGTTCATAGATGATCACTCCGGAGGATTTCAGGTAAGTAGCAATATGTTTCCAGTATGCAGGATCCACAGCAGCAAAACCTGAAATATGGTATTTGTTCCGATAAGGACTTTTCGGATCGATCCACCGGTTATGTACGACCAGGGGCAATCCGAGTTCCTGATGAAAATAGGCGAGACCTCGGGGGAAAAGAAATTGATCCGCCCGGTATTTCATCATGCCCCCATACCGGTTCCAGGCCTCGTTGGGCAGGTGCTTGTTCTTCCATCCGGCATCTGGCTTCCCTTCCGGGTCAGTGATGGATTTGTCATACCACCAGCTGTCCAGCTGCATATAGCCCAGGGGTATTCCTTCCCGCAGGTATTGTTTCCGGACCGCCAGCAAGGTACCTGCGTAGCCCAGGGATGTATCATAATTATAATAATAATCAGCACCGTTATCTGTCCAGTATCCAAAATATTTCAGGAGGGGATCTGCATCCTCCGCCGGCCGGTGTTTTCCGTAAAGGGACATCAGGGATTTTCCCCAGATATTCCAGGTATGCCCGATTCCTTTTCCGATCACCAGGATTGTCCGGTGGGTGAAGCCGGCTGGAAAGGACTGCAGTTCCGGGTTCAGCCCACTGGAAATAACATGAATGCCATCACCGGTCATCCTGGATACCATGAAATCGGAAGCAGGGGAAATCAGGAAACTTTCATCCCGGTCATTGAAGAACAACCAGGGAGTCGAGGTTTGGTTGAGCCTGAACTGAGGGGGTGCGAAATTATCATCGTAATGGCTGAACGTGTACATTTTTTGCGGGAAACGGTCAAAGGAAGGGAAGATAGCCTGAATATGATTCATTTTCCCGGGAATGGATAGACTGAACAGCACCAAGGCCAGCTGATCGTAGCAACGTATGACCCCTGTATAGGTTTGGTCTGCCTTCCATTGAAAACGGATTCCTGTATAACTCCCAATCACATCTTTGCCCCGAAGTGATTCCACTTTTTGCAAGGGAAAACCGGTGGTGCCGCTGAATATCCAGGCAGGGTCTGCAAACCGGATGGTATAGCGGCCGGTCCTGGCATCGGCGTTCAGGGTGATTCCCGGAACTGACTTGGGACGGGGAGTCAACGGTTGGCAGGAACCTGGAAACCCATGGATCAGTAAATAGGTACCGATACATATGCCGAAACGGAACAAGCGGAGAAATATGAATTTCATGGGGATAAGAAATTTCCGGAGCAGGGAATAGAAAATTAAACCAATTCCGGATAAATTTAACAAAAAACATCCCGGATGGGCCACATTTTATCCGCTAATAATCACAAGGCCGGATAAAAGATACTGCGCACCGAAGCCATCACTGCGGGGTGTTTGCTGTCGCACCCCCTTGCTGGTCCCGGATATCCGGGTGCCGGTCAGCCTGGCGGTCACTCAGGGCAGGATGGAATTACCGGATTCATCCACCCATACCGGAACGGCTGACTCATTATCTCAGCATCATGACCGGGGGCTTATGCTGGACGCCCTGGTATCCATTTACTCCTGATAGGGGGTCCTGTTGGGTTTTAAGGCTGAGCCCGGACCGGGCGATCCTTACTGTGCCGGGATGGATTTCCACATGCTGGAGTTTGCCCCAGCATCCTGTACCCACCCAGGAGGATCAATGTGTTTATCATGGTCAAGGGCCATAAGGGGTATTTGTGACCTGAATCTTCAATAATTAGAAAGGCGAATATCCGGCATGATCCAATAGCATCATGATTGGGTCAGGGATAGGACATTCCCGTCGGGATCCTTAAACCAGGCGACCTTGGAACCACCAGGAGATATCCATATCCCCTGATCGTCCTGGGGAAGAAAGGCATATTTTTCACAGATTATTCCTTTTTTGTTCAATAACCCGATCGTTGATGATAAATCCGGGACATTCCAACCCAACACGGTAAATGCCTGTGGCTGCAGATCCTGCACGATGATTATTCTCAATAAGGCCCCCTTTGCTTCAAATTCCAGGGCATACTGGTCTTCGTACAATAGGTTAAACCCCAAAACATCCCCATAAAAAAGCTTGGCTTCTGCCGGCTTCACCGTAGGAACAAAGGCCTTGAGTAAGTAGTTGGCAAGCATGGATTTAATTTTAGGTATGCGTGTAAATATTTCCTGGTTTACCGTTGGAATGATCCATACGGCATTTCTTTTCAAGTCATCCCTCAGTTCTTTTTCATGTCTTCCAGCTGCTTTTGCATCCCATACATCTGATCCCGCAGTTGGGCTGCTTCCAGGAAATCCAGATCCCTGGCCGCTTTTTCCATATGCTTTTTCACCTTGCCAATGTTTTTTTCCAATTGGGGGATGGTGATGCCTTTTTCCTCGCCGGCCAGGTAAGGGATTATTCCATCGGTAACAAGGGGAGCCAGTTCATCCCGGATGGCATACGGAGATTGGTCATTGTAATTTTTAATATCCAGCACTGCGGTCTGTCCGAAGATATCGGATTGGCTCTTGCGGATAGAAGTGGGGGTGATGCCGTGCTCTGCATTATATTTGATTTGCTTTTCTCTCCTTCGCTGGGTCTCATCTATGCACCGCTGCATGCTGATGGTGACTTTATCGGCATAAAAAATAACCATTCCCTTTACATTCCGTGCCGCCCGGCCTGCGGTCTGGGTCAGGGAGGTCACATTGCGCAAAAATCCTTCCTTATCGGCATCCAGGATGGCCACCAGCGAAACTTCAGGCAGGTCCAGTCCCTCCCTCAGCAGGTTAACTCCGACCAGGACATCGATTTTACCCAGCCGCAGATCCCGGAGGATCTCCACCCGGTCCAGGGTGTCAATTTCACTGTGGATATACCTGGATTTGATCTGGATCCGGTGCAGGTATTTATCCAGCTCTTCCGCCATCCTCTTGGTCAGCGTGGTGACCAGCACCCTGTCGCCACCCTTCACCCGGATATCGATTTCCTCCAGCAGGTCATCGATCTGGTGCAGGCTCGGCCGGACCTCAATAGGAGGATCCAGCAATCCGGTTGGGCGGACTACCTGGTCAATGATCAGGCCTTCCGTCTTCTCCAGCTCATAATGGCCGGGAGTGGCACTGACATAAATGACCTGTCCCAGCATTTCTTCGAACTCCCGGAAGTTCAGGGGCCGGTTATCAAGTGCGGAAGGCAGCCGGAACCCGTATTCCACCAGGGTCAGTTTCCTGGACCTGTCCCCCCCATACATCCCGCTCACCTGGGGTATGGTGACATGGCTTTCATCAATCACTACCAGGAAGTCCCTGGGAAAATAATCCAGCAGGCAGAATGGCCGGGATCCGGGATCCCTCCGGTCAAAGAAGCGGGAGTAATTCTCTATGCCACTGCAGTATCCAAGCTCACGGATCATTTCCAGGTCATAGTTCACTTTCTCCTGGATCCGCTGGGCTTCGATGATCTTTCCCTCCCGCTTGAAATACTCCACCTGGGCCATCAGCTCATCCTGGATCTCATAGATGACCTGCTGCATGATATCCCTGGGAGCCAGGTACAGGTTGGCGGGAAATATAGCCGCGTTGTCCATCCTGGTGATCCTTTTGCCGGAAGGGATGTCAAAACTTTCAATTTCTTCAATGGTATCCCCGAAAAAGCTGATCCGGTACCCGTAATCCAGGTATGGCAGGTTAATATCCACCGTATCTCCCTTCACCCGGAAATTACCCCGGTCGAATTCCAGGACCGACCGGGAATACATGGAATCGACCAGGGACCTGAGGAAGGATTGGCGGCTGATGGTCTGGGATTCCCGGATGCGGATGATGCCTTTCTCAAATTCTGCGGGATTTCCGATGCCGTAAATGCAGCTCACGCTGGCTACCACAATGAGGTCCCTCCTGCCGGATAACAGGCTGGTGGTGGCCCTTAGCCTCAGCTTGTCCAGCTCTTCATTGATGGACAAATCCTTTTCAATATAAGTACCCGATACCGGCATATAGGCTTCGGGCTGGTAATAATCATAATAGGATACAAAATATTCCACGGCACTTTCCGGAAAGAACTGCCTGAACTCTCCGTATAACTGGGCTACCAGGGTTTTGTTATGGGTCAGGACAAGTACCGGTCTCTGAACCTGCTGGATGACATTGGCGATGGTGAAGGTCTTCCCGGAACCGGTTACCCCGAGCAGGATCTGGGATTTTTCCTGTTTATTCAATCCATCAGTGAGTTCGCGGATCGCCTCGGGCTGGTCACCAGCCGGAAGGTATGGGGATATAAGCTGGAATGGCATAAGGGAAAGGGATTAAAAATACAACAATTGCCACAAAATCCGGAATACCTATATTTGTCCTCCCTTTAAAAACAACCGTTCATGCTGTATAAGGAGATTATTGCTGTCAGCGGAATGCCGGGTTTGTTTCAGCTGGTATCCAGCAAGACAGGAGGCGCCATCGTCCGTTCCCTGGCAGACGAAAAGACTTTTTTTGCCTCAGGCCGGTTGCACCAGTTCACTCCACTGGAAAGCATTGAAGTGTTCACTAAAGAAGGCAATATCAGCCTTTCAGCCGTATTCACGGCCATGGGAAAACAGGAATCCGGGGTAAAACCCGCGGATCCGGATGCAGACCCTGAGGAGATCCGGAAATATTTCCGGGAGACCATTGCTGGCCTGGATGAAGACCGTGTTCATCTCAGTGACATGAAAAAAATGCTGAAATGGTATGGGATACTCAGCATCAGGGAGCTGTTAAAGTTCCCGGAAACTGAAACGTTAACTGCAGATTCCCCGGCCCCGAAAGAAGAAAATGAAGCTGCAAAGGAAAATCCGGAAAATACTTCCTCCATATCATGATCCCGGCAAGAGCCATCATGCAAAGACTTCCCAGGCATTTTCTGCCCGAAGAATTCAGGGTGACGACCTGGGATGCCCTGCAACCTTTTTTTGAAGAACTGCTCGGGCGCCCGGTCGATTCTCCCCCGGCGCTAAAGGCCTGGCTGAAGGATATCAGTGAACTGGAATCAGTGATCAGTGAAGATGCCAGCTGGCGCCAGATCCGGATGACCTGTGATACGACAGATCAGGCATCTTCGGAAGCCTTCACCTATTTCTGTATGGAGATCCAGCCCCGATTGCAGCCCCTGGCCAACGAGCTGAATAAGAAGCTGATCGCCAATCCCAGCCTGGGTACCCTGGACCCCGGGGATTATTTTCCTTATCTGCGCAGTGTCCGCAGCGCGGTGGAGATTTTCCGGGAAATCAATGTACCCATCATGGCCGAGCTCAGTGTCATGCAGCAGCAGTATGGGGTGATCACAGGGGGGATGACCATTGAGGTGAATGGCCGGGAATATACCCTGCAACAAGCCGGAAAGTTCATGGAAGGGGAGAACCGGGACCTGCGGGAGGAAGTATTCCGAAAGACAGGAGCGCGCAGGTTACAGGACCGGGATGCCCTGGACAATCTGTTTTCTGACCTGGTGAGCAGGCGGGAAAAAATAGCCCGGAATGCCGGTTTTGACAATTACCGGGATTACCGGTTTGTGGAACTGGGCCGTTTTGACTATACGGCCGAGGATTGTTTCCTTTTCCAGGAATCAGTCCGGGAACACCTGGTCCCCCTCACTGAAAAATTATTGCTCCATCAAAAAAGCAGGCTGGGACTCGAAACCCTTCGCCCCTGGGATACGGAAGCGGAACCAGCAGGCATCCTGCCGCTGGAACCTTTTCATTCCGGTGATGAGCTGCTGGAAAAAACAGTACGCTGCTTCGACGCACTGCATCCCTATTTCGGAGATTGCCTGCGGGTGATGAATGAGATGAAACGGCTTGACCTGGACAGCCGCAAGGGTAAGGCCCCCGGAGGATACAACTGTCCCCTGGCGGAATCAGGGGTACCTTTTATTTTCATGAATGCCGCGGGCCAGATGAGGGACGTCACGACGATGGTTCATGAAGGAGGGCATGCCGTACAGGCATTTCTCACCCATCCGTTGGAGCTGAATGCTTTCCGGGAATACCCGATGGAGATTGCCGAAGTGGCCAGCATGGCCATGGAACTGCTTTCCATGGACCATTGGGATGAATTCTTCCCCGATCCGAAGGACCTCAAAAGAGCCAGGTTGCAGCAACTGGAACGGGTGATCAGCATATTTCCCTGGATTGCCATCATTGACCGGTTCCAGCACTGGATATTTACCCATCCTGGTCATGCCAGCGCTGGAAGAACCCGGCAATGGCTGCAGATACTGGATGAATTTTCCCCCCATACTGTGGACTGGACCGGTTTTGAAACATACCGTGCTGCCAGCTGGCAAAAGCAGCTGCACTTGTTTGAAGTGCCTTTTTATTATATTGAATACGGCATAGCCCAGCTCGGAGCCATTGCCCTTTGGAAACATTACCGGGAAAACAGGCAGCTGGCCCTGGATCAGTACATGAAGGCACTCAGCCTGGGTAATACACGCCCCTTAAAAATCCTGTACCGGGAAGCTGGCATATCCTTTGATTTTTCCCCGGCCAATATCCGGGAATTAAGCCGTTTCATCGGGGAAGAGATCGACCGGCTGATCTGATCAGTCCTGGGATTATTGTTCGGCAAGCAGGCTGCGGACATCGGTGACCAGCTTTTTCACGTCCACCGGATTGAGGCTGTCGTAGAATCCCCTTATCCTGCCCTGTCCGTCCACCAGGGCCCACATCTGGGTATGGACGAAATCATCCGGTCCACCGTCTCCGGTGCTGGCATCCAGCAGGTAGCCCTTCCTGGCCATGGCATAAAGTTCCTTTTTCGGACCAGTGAGGAACTTCCAGACCTTGGGATCGGCATGAAAACGCTCCGCATATTTTTCCAGCACGGGTACACTGTCCGTACCTGGATCAACGGTATGGGAAAGGATCATAAAACCCGGAGTGTGCTGAAAGATATCATACACTTTCTCCATGGCGGCATTCATTTTGGGACAAATTCCAGTACAGGTGGTGAAGAAATATTCCACCACGCAGACCTTACCCCGGATAGTTTGCCTGGTGATGGTATTCCCCTCCTGATCCAGGAAGGAGAAATCACCGATGGTATGACCGGGATTGCCCAGCACCGGCAGGGGGGATGCGCTGGCGCCGATGGCAGGACCCATCCAGATAAAAAATCCCCCGATGACCACCATGATGGATACCACCAGGATGATCAGGCTCTTCTTTTTCATGGAAATCTATTTTCAGGCAAAGATAGGGGAGAAAGGATAATCGGGGATTACCTGATCTGAAAACCGATCTTTATTCCCAGCTGAATACTGGGCAGCCAGTTGGTGGTACGGATTTTTCCATTCTTGGCAGTCCCCCAGGTATTATTATAATAGTAATGATCAAAATAATAGGTTTTGGCCTTCACCCCAAGGCCAACATACCGGTCAAATATAAAGTTACCCTTCCGGGTTTGTCTGCCCACCAACAGCTGGGCCCCCATTACATATTTGGAGGCATGGTTCCAGTACTGCTGGGATTGGATGGTGGTTTGGTTATTCGGGTAGATCACCTTTTTGAAAAGCAATAGCGGTTCAAAATAAGTGCCCTTTGCCCGGCTTTTCCGGGAATAGCTGGAAACGATGTAATACCGCAGGCCGAGCCTGGCATTAAACCCCCTGGCTTTGGAGTACTGGAAACGGCTGATATTGGGATTGATCTGTCCGAAATCAACCTGGTTAAGCAGGTAATCCCAATAGTCGGTGAATATAAAACCGGTACCGGCTTCTATGCTCATATTGTGCCCGAATTCATGTTCCAGATATATGTCCACTTCATTGGAAAGGGTGCTGGGGTTGAACTTAAAAAAGGTTTTATCCCCCCGTTGCTGGGCAAAGGCCGGCAGGACAAAAAGACAGGCAAACAGCGGAGTAAAAATAAATTTCATGCGGGTATATGATGGCTAATTTACTGAATATCCCCTGTTTTACCCCTTTTACCTTCCAGTAAATCCGCGATGATCCGGGGGTACCAATCATGCTCCAATTGTTGCACTTTCCATGCCAGGGATTGCGGGGTGTCCGAGGGGTCAATGTCCACCGTCCTGCGGAATATCGGGGGACCTTCGTCATAATGCTCATTGATATAGTGAATGGTAATGCCTGTTTTGATCTCCCCGGCTGCGATCACCGCATCATGTACGTGGTGGCCATACATGCCGCTTCCGCCATATTGAGGCAAAAGGGCCGGATGGATATTCACTATTTTTTCCGGGAAGGCCTGGACCATTTCCGCAGGTATCTTCCGGAGGAAACCCGCCAGCACGATCAGGTCGGCTGGCAATTCCTGCAGCAATTTGATCATCCCTCCGGGCTGAAGGAAATGCTTGCGGGTAATGACCAGGTTGGGGATGCCCTCCTGCTTCGCGATATTAAGTACCCCGGCAGCCGGGTTATTGGAAACGATCAACGCGACCCTGCCCAGTTCCGACCCGTGGAAATGATCGATGATCCGCTGTGCGTTGCTGCCGGCGCCTGAAGCGAAAATCACTATATTTTTCAACTTTGCGGATTTTTTGCCGGAATAATGATTTCCCTGCACACCGGGAAAGAAAGAGAAATCAGCTGTCCAAAGGAACGAAAAATAAATGCGCAGCGGAGATTTTTCTTAGCGGCTTAATATATGAAAAAAATCCGGTAGATGAACCATGGATTCCCCTCGAAAGCCAAGCTGGATAAGCTTTATTTTTTTTAATAATTGTTGACATTTTTTCAACATTCTGTCTTACTTTTGTGGCGCTTTCAAAAAAAATATCCGGGTATTTTAAATTATTTTCCTTGTGGATAGTATTTACCTGACATCCCGTAAAAAGTTTTTGTTTCCCTCCCTCATTGTTTTTTTGACCCTTTTTCTGCATCCTGCTTTTTCCCTGGCGGATACCAATAAAGGGAAAGTCATTTTTGCTGCAAACTGCGCTTCCTGTCACAGTCCCCTGGTGGATGGAACCGGCCCGGCCCTGTATGGAAAGGAGAATGAGACACCCGGCGGCAGGAAATGGATATATAACTGGGTACATAATCCCCAGGCCATCCTGTCCTCGGGGGACAAATATGCCCTGGCGCTCCAGGCCAAGTTCACCATTGTGATGCCTTCCTTCCCGCAGTTCTCGGATTCGGATATCAATGATGTCCTGGATTATATCAAGCTGGTCGGGGACAATGCCAGCAAGAGCACTCCGGTTAATTCTACCAGCGGAAGCCCCGCTCCATCAGGGGGAAACAGCCTGTTATTCGGTATCCTCACCCTAGTGCTTGCGGTCATGGCAGTGATCCTGATGCAGGTCAACAGCAGCCTCAGTAAGCTGGCCAGTGAAAAGGAAGGGATCCCGATCCCTGAACCGGTCCCATTTTACCGCAATAAAGCCTATATCGCGGTCATTGCCTTGCTGCTGTTTTTGTCCGCAGGATATTTCCTGACCAATGCAGCAGTCAATCTGGGCAGGCAGAAGGGCTATCAGCCCACCCAGCCCATTTTCTTCTCCCACCGGGTACATGCAGGCATTAACCAGATCAATTGCCTGTATTGCCATTCCGGGGCTGAAAAAAGCAGGCAGGCCATGATCCCCTCTCTCAATATCTGTATGAACTGCCACAAGGCCATTGACGGTTACCGGGGAGGGCCATTATATACCGAAGATCATCAGCTGATCAATGGGACCACCGAGATCCATAAACTGTATGATTACGTCGGCTGGAACTCCAGCACCAAGCGGTATACCCGTCCGGGCAAGCCGATCCAATGGATCAAGATCCACAACCTGCCAGGGTTTGTTTACTTCAATCATTCCCAGCATGTCGTGGTAGGCAAAGTACAGTGCCAGACCTGCCATGGACCCGTAACCCAGGAAGACCAGCTTTACCAGTTCACGGATCTTTCCATGGGCTGGTGTGTCAATTGCCATCGCACCACGGCCGTGCAGTTCACCGAAAACAATTATTACAGCATTTATACCCGGTTCCATCAGGAGCTGAAGGAAGGTAAAATTGACAGTGTGACCGTGGAAATGGAAGGAGGCACCAATTGCCAACGCTGTCATTACTAACACCAGGCAAGCTGCTGCGGGATAAGTCCGCTGAGGCTGCCGAAGGACAATCAGGCATGTTTTAAAACTGATCGACCGTATGAATCAGAAGAAATACTGGAGAGGTCTGGAGGAATTGCAGGACAGCCCTGAGCGCAAGAAAAATGCGGAAGATGAATTCAGGGAGCCGCTTCCCTTTGATGAACCGCAGAGTCTGCTGGAAACCCCCACCCCGCGCCGGGACTTTTTAAAATACCTGGGATTCAGTATCACCGCGGCTACGGTAGCTGCAGGATGCGAGATCCAGGTGAGAAAAGCCATTCCTTACCTGGTCAAGCCCGAGGAGATCACCCCTGGAGTGCCCAACTATTATGCATCCACCTATTGCCAGGACGGAGATTATTGTCCAATACTGATCAAAACAATCGATGGACGCCCGATCAAAGTGGAAGGCAATAACCTGTCTTCCCTGACGGCAGGTGGCACTTCCGCCCGGGTCCAGGCCAGTGTACTGAGCTTGTATGATACCGCCAGGATCCGGTATCCCATGATCAACGGAGAAGAAACCACCTGGGCAACCCTGGATAAAATGGTCCTGCAAGGCCTGGGAGACCTGGGTACCGGCTCCATTGTCATCCTCACCTCCAGTATCATCAGTCCTTCCATTCAACAGGCCATCAGTGATTTCATCGTAAAATATCCGCAGGCCAGGCAGGTCACCTATGATGCGGTTTCCTACAGCGGACTGCTGATGGCTAATAAAGAATGCTACGGAAAGCAGGCCATACCGGCCTATCATTTTGACCAGGCCCGGTGTATTGTAGGGCTGGATTGTGATTTCCTGGGGACCTGGCTATCCCCGGTGGAATTTGCCCGGCAATATGCAGTGAACCGGAAGATCAGGCAGGATAATCCCCGCATGAGCCAGCATTTCCAGTTTGAAAGCAACATGAGCCTGACCGGTGCCAATGCTGATTACCGGTATGTCCATAAACCTTCCCAGTCATCCGCGATTGCCCTGGCATTATATAATGCGGTGGCGAACCTGAAAGGCAAGCCTACCCTTGCCGGAGAGCCGCTGACTGACAGCCGGCTTACTGCCGGCATTCAGAAAACAGCCAAGGCCCTGGGGGCCCAGGAAGGCCATGCCCTGGTCGTGAGCGGATCCAATAATCCCCATGTACAGGTGATCGTCAACGGCCTGAATGAAATGCTGGGTTCCGGCGGCAGGACCCTGGACTGGAGTTCCCCCCTGAATTACCGCCAGGGGATCGATCAGGATATGGAACAGGTACTGGATGATATGGCTGCGGACCGGGTGGGGGCGCTGCTTGTCTATCAGGTGAACCCTGCCTATGATTATTATCGTTCCGATGCTTTCCGGGTAAACATGGGCCGGGTGAAGCTATCCATATCTTTCAATGAACGCCAGGACGAGACTACGGTCCTGTGTAAATACGCCGCCCCGGACAGTCATTACCTGGAAAGCTGGGGAGACAGTTCCCCCCGCCAAGGGTATTTTAGCCTGCAGCAGCCCGGCATTGCCCCCCTGTTCAAGACCCGCCAGTTTTTGGAGAGCCTGCTGGTCTGGAGCGGAGCAGCCCAGACGGACCCCCTGCCTTATATCCAGGATTACTGGAAAAAGAATATCTATCCCCATTACAATAATATCTATCCGCAGCTGGGTAATGCGGACTGGCAGACCTGGTGGGATCAGTCGCTGCAGAACGGCGTGGTGGAACCCAAGGTTACTCCTGCTGCTGTGGCGGCTCATTTCTCCGGCAATATGGCCGGGGCTGCAGCCGGCCTGTCCCCGGCGGCAGCGCAGGGATCCCTGGAAATCGTGTTTTATGAAAATGTGGCCATGGGCAGCGGTAAATGGGCCAATAATCCCTGGTTGCAGGAAATGCCGGACCCGATCACCAAATGTACCTGGGATAATTATGTATGCATATCTCCGGCACTTTCCGATCAGATCGGCGCCACCATCACCCGATTCAATGAAGTGTATCATCATCGGCCTGTAGCCCGGTTGACTATTGGCGGAAAGGATATCCTGCTGCCCGTACTGGTCCTGCCTGGCCTTCATCCGGAAGTGATGGCAGTGGCCTTGGGGTATGGCAGGAGCAACTCCACCGGCATGGTGGCCGGGGATGTGGGAAAGAATATTTTTCCATTTATCAGTTATAATGCCCAAAATCAGGCCCGGGAGTATTATTCCACCGGGGTTAAAATCGTCAAAACGGCAGAAACCTATCCCCTCGGGATCACCCAGACCCATAACAGCTATGAGGGGAGGCCCATCATCCGGGAGACCACCCTCCATGACTTCAGCCTGGACCCTTCAGCACTGAAACGGGAGGAACTGGCGGAAGAATCCAGGTATGGCAAAGATTATTCGGCTGATGCTACCCTGTATCCCCAGATCTATGAATCCCCGGGTATCAGGTGGGGCATGTCCATTGACCTGAATTCCTGTATCGGCTGTTCAGCCTGCACCATTGCCTGCATCGCCGAAAACAATGTCTCCGTGGTGGGCAAGAAGGAAGTGGTCAGGGCCCACGAGATGCAATGGCTCCGCATAGACCGGTATTTTGACGGGGACCCGGAAAACCCCCAGGTGGTTTTCCAGCCCATGCTCTGCCAGCAATGCAGCAATGCACCCTGTGAAAACGTGTGCCCGGTGGCTGCCACCACCCACAGCGATGAAGGGTTGAACCAGATGATCTACAACCGCTGTATCGGTACCAGGTATTGTGAGAATAACTGCCCATATAAAGTCCGCCGCTTCAACTGGAGGGACTGGAACGGTGCCGACAGCTTTGCAGATAATCTGTATTTGGAGGACAAGGCCAATGTGATGATGAATGAGGATCTGACCAGGATGGTGCTTAATCCGGAAGTGACGGTTCGTTCCCGCGGGGTCATGGAAAAGTGTACTTTCTGCGTACAACGGCTCCAGGATGCCAAACTGGTGGCCAAGAAAGCCGGCCGTCCGCTGATTGACGGGGAGGCGGTGACTGCATGCCAGCAAGCTTGTCCTACGCAGGCCATTGCTTTCGGCAATATCAATGACAAGGCAAGTGAGGTATACCGGATAAGGACCCAGGATCAGCATTTCAGGAGCTACTATGTGCTGGACCTCCTGCATACTTTGCCCTCCATTGATTATTTGGCCAAGATCAGGAATAAGGATCCGGAGGATTTCTTCTCCGAACCGCCTCAGCATGTGCTGTAGCAGATTGATGAAAGAAACGGATAACTGTATAAACGTATATGTCGCTTAAATACGAATCCACAGTCAGGGAACCCCTGATAAACGGGGACAAGACCTTTCACCAGGTTACTGAAGATATTATCAGGCCCATCGAGACTAGACCCGGGAAACTCTGGTATGTAGGCCTGACCCTTTCCCTTTGCTTGCTGGCATTCGGTATTTTTTCCGTGTCCTGGCAGGTATATTATGGCGTTGGGGTCTGGGGAGAGAACAAAACAGTCGGCTGGGCCTGGGATATTACCAACTTTGTCTGGTGGGTGGGCATCGGCCATGCCGGTACCCTGATCTCGGCCATCCTGCTGCTGTTCCGCCAGGGCTGGCGGACGGGAGTGAACCGGGCGGCTGAAGCGATGACGATCTTCGCCGTGCTCTGCGCCGGTCAGTTCCCGGTATGGCATGTGGGAAGGATTTGGGATGTATTTTTCATTTTCCCCTATCCTAACAGCCGGGGACCGGTATGGCCGAACTTCGTATCCCCGCTGATGTGGGACGTATTCGCCGTATCTACCTACCTGACCGTGTCCCTGCTGTTCTGGTATTCGGGTCTCCTGCCTGACCTGGCTTCTGTGAGGGACCGGGCGAGGACGAAGATCCGCAAATGGGCATATGGGATCGCTTCATTCGGCTGGACAGGAACCGTGAAGAACTGGCAGCGGCATGAAGCCCTTTCCCTTGTACTGGCCGGCCTGGCCACTCCCCTGGTCCTTTCCGTGCATTCCGTAGTATCCATGGACTTTGCCACTTCTGTTATTCCGGGATGGCATACCACCATATTCCCGCCTTATTTTGTGGCCGGAGCTATTTTTTCCGGTTTTGCCATGGTGCAGACCCTGCTGATACTGACCAGGCGCATCCTCCACCTGGAAGACTATATCACCCTCGGCCATATCGAGGCTATGAACAAGATCATCATGCTAACCGGCTCCATTGTAGGCATTGCATATATGACTGAACTGTTCGATGCCTGGTATTCCGGTAATTTTGGAGAGGGCGGCGCTTTCTGGTGGCGGATTTTTGGGCCTTACTGGTGGGCTTATGTGATGCAGATTACCTGTAATGTGGTCTCTCCCCAGGTATTCTGGTTCAAGAAACTGAGGCGTAATGTGCCGTTCACTTTTATCATGGCCATCGTGGTGAACATCGGGATGTGGATGGAACGTTTTGTGATCATAGTGTTATCTCTTTATCATGACTGGCTTCCTTCCAGCTGGTCGTATTATACCCCCCGCTGGCCGGAAATCGGTTTTTTCCTGGGTACATTCGGACTGTTTTTTACCGGCTACTTTTTGTTTGCAAAATATTTTCCGGTGATTGCCCTGGCGGAGATCAAGGCGTTGTTGAAGACATCCGGAGAAAGCTATAAGGATAAGATGGAGCCGATTGAGGAAGAATCAACCGCGCAGTTTATCCAGCAGGCAGCACACGCCCATGAAGGCGGATAAAAATAAGTGGAGACCAGATTAAGTTATAACAGGGTTATGGCAATAAAAAATTTTGTAATCGGCTGTTTTCAGGATGAACCACAGATCTTCGAGGCTGTCAAGAAGGTCAGGCTCTCCGGATTCAAGTTACATGATGTGTATACGCCATATCCCGTCCATGGCCTGGACAAAGCCATGGGCCTCCGGGGAACAAGCCTGCATACTGCCGGATTTGTTTATGGATTGCTGGGTACCCTGACTGCGGTTGGCGGCATGGGGTTCTGCACCGCCATCAGCTGGCAGCTGAATATCGGGGGCAAGCCGCATTTCCCCCTTGCAGCCTTCATACCGATCACCTTTGAACTGACAGTGCTGTTTGCTTCTGTAGGCATGACCATGACCTTCTGCTGGCTGAACCAGATCATGCCCGGCGTTAAAAAACATATCTTTCATCACCGGCAGACCGATGATTTGTTCGTTGTGGCCATAGAGCTGACCAGCCATACCAGTGCAGTCGAAGTGAGCCAGTTTTTTCAGTCCCTGGGGGCCATAGAAATCAGTGAACAGCGGGCAGAGGAAGGATGGTGGTATGGTAATTTTGCCAGGCAGGAACCCTATCAGGAAGCGGGTCTGACCCAGCAAGCCGTTACGCCGTGACCCTTTAAATGATAACCGTATTCCAGACCCATCATGAGAAATAGTCTTATTCTGCTGTTGTGCATCTCGGTAACCCTTTGGGTCCCCTTATCAGGTTGCCATCATGCGGGTCCGAACGAACCCGGTACCATATATATGCCGGACATGTACTATCCGCGGGCATTCCAGGCTTATTCGGAAAATCCGAATTTTGCCGACAATATGACCAGCCGCCTTCCGGTGACCGGGACCATCAAACGCGGGGAGATGCTCCCCTATCACCTGCCCATGTCGGATTCCTCCTATGCCTATTCAGGAATGATGAAGGATCCGCTGATCCCTACCGACAGCGCGCTCGGTGCAGGCAAACACCTTTACCTGATTTACTGTGCCATCTGCCACGGTCAGAACCTGGACGGAAACGGACCATTGTACAAGGGAGGTGCGGGACCTTTCCCTGCCGCACCGGCTAATTTCATTTCAGGGCCAAAATCCACGCTGCCCATCGGCACGGAGTTTTATGTAGCCACTTATGGAAAGAATTTGATGGGCAGTTATTCCAGCCAGCTTAGTCAGACCCAGCGCTGGGAGGTAGTGGAATACATCCAGAGCATACAGCAAAGTGATGGGGCTACGCCCTCCAGGGAAGATTCCACGGAAACTACCCTGGTGAAAGCCTGGCAGGGCACAAAACCGATTATCGTCAAACCCAATGTGAAGAAAAAATAGAGAAACCGTTTTTGGGGAATATATTTTTGTGAACCGATGAAAGAACAATTTGTAATGCCCGCCCGCCTCCGAACGATCAGCTATGTGCTGATCGGGATAGGTATCCTGTCCCTGCTGGCAGGAGCCCTTACCCTGGGGGGAGTTAACGGAACCATGCATTTCTGGGCAGCCATCCTGCTGGACAGCATTTTCTTTTTGCTGGTCTGCGTGGCTGTAACGCTGATACTCGCCGCCGCCACCCTGGCCCAGGGGGCCTGGCAGGTTGCCATGCGCCGGGTGCTGGAGGCGATTATCATGGCAGTGCCCGTACTGGGGGTCATAGTCCTGCTGGTGCTCATCATCCTGATCTTTGGGCACAAACCCGTTTATCCCTGGACAAACCAGGCCGCCGTTGCAGCCGATAAGATATTGCGGGGAAAGCGTCCCTTCCTCAACCCAGGATTTATCATCGGGTTCTCCCTGGTCATCATCGCGGGTTGGTCCTTTTTTGGCTGGAAGCTGCGCCGGCTTTCCCTGCAGGAAGACCTGGCTCCGAGAGGTTCCACAAGCATATTCTGGAGGAATATTGTGGTCTGCGCCCTATTCGTGATATTCTATGCGATAACCAACTCGGGCTCTTCCTGGGCCTGGCTCATGAGCATCACCCCTCATTGGTATTCCACCCTGTATGCCTGGTATATCTTTTCCAGCACCCTGGTTTGCGGAGCAGCCGTCCTGACCCTGTTTGTCATCCTGTTAAAGAATCTGGGTTACCTGGAATTTGTCACCCGGGAACATCTCCATACCCTGGGACTGTGGATGTTTGCCTTTTCCATATTCTGGACCTATCTGTGGTTTGCCCAGTATATGCTGATCTGGTATGCCAATATACCCGAGGAAACGACTTATTTCCATATCCGCATGCTGGGCGCATACCGTGCTTTCTTCTATCTGACCCTGATCATCAATTTCGTGACGCCGTTCCTGGCCCTGATGAGCAGGGATTCCAAACGGAAATATTCCACCATGACCATCATGGCGATTATCATATTCCTGGGCCACTGGCTGGATTTTTACATGATAGTCTATCCGGGGACCGTAGGCAGGTCGGAAGGCACCTGGCACCTGGGCTGGTACGAAGTCGGACTGACTGCGGGCTTTGTCGGTTTGTTGATCCTGCTGGTGACCCGGAACCTGGCCAGGGCGCCGATGTATCCGAAAAATCATCCCTTCCTGAAGGAAACCATCATTCATCACACATACTGAACAGACAGGATGAACAACAGATATCATACTTTTCAACAATAATACGATGTCCTCAGTTTTTGCAGTGCTAACCGTCCTCCTCATCCTGGTGATCATTTTCCAGATCGCCAGGGCCAGTGAATATGTATCGGTACTGAAAGGGGAGAAAAGCAGCCGTCAGCAGTCCAACCGGGTCAATGGATTCCTGATGATTGCTTTTTTGGTACTGGGCCTGATCGGAGTCTATTATTGCAATGAGTTGCTGAAGGGCAAGTTGCTCCCCCGCGCTGCTTCCGTGCAGGGAGTGGGCATTGACCATATGATGAATGTGACCCTGGTGATTACAGGCACGGTATTCCTCATCACCCAGATTTTGCTTTTCTGGTTTGCCTTCCGGTACCGGGGGTCTGAAAAGCGCAAAGTTTTTTATTTTCCCCATGATAACCGGCTGGAACTGGCCTGGACCATCGTACCAGCCATAGTAATGACCATATTGATCGGTGTCGGACTGAAACATTGGTTTGAGCTGACCTCCGAAGCCCCTTCCAATGCCATGGTGGTAGAGGTAACGGGTCATCAGTTCAACTGGTTTTTCCGGTATCCAGGCAAGGATGGTCAGTTGGGTAAAAAGGATTACCGCCTGATCGATCCGGCAAAGGCCAATCCCCTGGGACAGGACTGGAGCGATAGCCTTAACAATGATGATGTGATATCCAATATACTTTACCTGGTGGTGAACAAGCCGGTAAAGCTGATCATTAATTCCCAGGATGTGATTCATGACGTGGGGCTTCCTTATTTCAGGCTGAAAATGGATGCAGTTCCGGGCATACCCACTTCCCTCTGGTTCACTCCGACCATCACCACTGCCCAGATGGCCAAAATAACAGGGGATGACAACTTTACCTATAAACTGGTCTGCGACCAGCTCTGCGGTGCGGGGCATTATTCCATGGTGGCCAATGTCGTGGTAGAGAGCCAGGCGGAATTCAACGCCAATATGGCTCAGCAGAAACCGCAGTACCAGATTGCCATGGCCGCTGAGCAGCCGGCACCCCCTGATAGCTCGTCCGCAAAGGCAAAGGAGGACCCTTCAGGAAAGAGAGCCGGGGTGAATCCCCGGGCTCAGGCCATCTCCCTGAGATGACCCATGGAACAGGAAAGTCCTTAATTTTGATTAATCATCTGCTGGAAAGGCAGGTTAAAAACGGATCTGAACATGAGCAATGAAATCATCCTGGACCCGAAGGGAACAGCGATTCAGCAGGATTCGGACCTGCACATCGGGGATAATGGTCATGGGCAACATCATGATAGCTTTGTCAGCAAGTACATATTCAGTCAGGATCATAAAACCATTTCCAAGCAATTCCTCATATCGGGCATCATCTGGGCCATCATAGGTGCATTCTTCTCCGTGATCTTCCGCCTGCAGCTTGGCTTTCCGGACCAGACCTTTCCCTGGATGCAAACCATATTCGGCCACTGGGCCAAAGGGGGGAGGCTTGATCCGCAGTTTTACTATGCCCTGGTGACCATGCATGGAACCGTAATGATCTTTTTCGTGCTGACCGCCGGGCTCAGCGGGACATTTTCCAACCTGCTGATTCCCCTGCAGCTGGGTGCCAGGGACATGGCTTCCCCATTCCTGAACATGCTTTCCTATTGGTTTTTCTTCCTGGCGAGCATCGTGATGTTCGTATCTCTTTTCCTGCAAACGGGTCCTTCCGAGGGCGGATGGACGGCCTATCCCCCCCTGAGCGCCCTGCGGGATGCATCCATGGGCTCAGGCACTGGAATGGATCTCTGGCTGGCAAGCATGGCCATATTTGTGATTTCCATGCTGCTTGCCGGGCTCAACTATATTTCCACCATCCTGAATATGCGTACCAAAGGCATGAGTATGACGCGTATGCCACTCACTATCTGGGCCTTTTTCTTTACTGCCATTCTGGGAGTACTTTCCTTCCCGGTCCTGCTGTCCGGATTTATCCTGCTGATATTCGACCGCAATCTGGGGACCAGCTTTTACCTTTCCGATATATACATTGCCGGGCGTGCATTGCCCAATCAGGGGGGCAGCCCTATTCTTTACCAGCATCTGTTCTGGTTTTTGGGACATCCCGAAGTATATATCGTGATGCTGCCGGGCATGGGGATTGCTTCTGAACTGCTATCCACTTATTCCCGCAAACCCATCTTCGGGTATCTGGCCATGGTGGGTTCCCTGTTTGCCATTGCCATCCTGTCATTCATGGTCTGGGCGCATCATATGTTCGTCACCGGCCTGAACCCCTTCCTGGGAGCTTTTTTTGTTTTGCTTACCCTGCTCATAGCGGTACCTTCGGCCATAAAAGTCTTTAACTGGATCACTACAGTCTGGAAAAGCAATTTCCAGTTTTTGCCCCAGTCTCTTTTTGCCATCGGATTCGTGAGCCTGTTCATATCCGGAGGCCTGACCGGCATCTGGCTGGGTAATTCTGCCCTTGACCTTCACCTGCATGACACCTATTTCGTGATTGCCCATTTTCATCTGGTGATGGGTGTTTCTGCATTTTTCGGGATGTTTGCCGGGATCTATCATTGGTTCCCGAAGATGTTCGGACGATTTATGAACCAGACCCTGGGATTCATCCATTTCTGGATTACCCTGGTCGGGGCATACCTGATTTTCTGGCCCATGCATTATGAGGGACTGGCCGGCTTACCCCGGAGGTATTATGAATATTCGGCGACGAGCCTTCCGACGTTCCACCAATTTCAGGGACTGAATGCCTTTATCAGCGTAGTGGCCATCATTGTCTTTATCACGCAAATGATGTTCGTATTCAATTTCTTTTACAGCATTTTCAAGGGAAGAAAGGTCACGGATCCCAATCCATGGAAATCCAATACCCTGGAATGGACCACGCCGATCAAACCAGGCCATGGGAACTGGCAGGGAGAAATCCCTGAAGTGTACCGGTGGCCCTATGATTATGGTAAAAACGGAGTGGATTATATTCCGCAGACTGTGCCCCTATCCCCGGAAGAGGAAAAAGAGATGGCCCTTGAAGCCAATCCGGATCTGGCACATTAATGTAATGTCATGAAGATTAGTTATTTGACCTAAGGAAGACAGACCACATGATCTCTGAGCAACCCATAAGATGGAATGCCTCCTATGTCCTTGCCAGCAAGGCCCGGGATTATTTCCAATTGTCCAAATTCACGCTCAGTTTCATGGTCGTGTTTTCGAGCGTGGTAGGGTACTGGATGGTGCCCGGGGTGAAACTGGAATGGTCCAGGGTATTATTGCTCTTCACCGGAGGACTGCTGGTTACCGGGTCAGCCAATGCCATCAACCAGATCATGGAGCGCAGGACTGATGGACTCATGAAAAGAACAGCCGGAAGGCCGCTTCCGGGTGGACGCATGAAACCTGCGGAAGCGTCCGTGCTGGCCCTGATCATGTCCCTGGCAGGACTGACTATCCTTGGCCGGGTATTCAATTGGTCCACGGCAGGACTAAGCCTGCTCTGTGTATTGCTTTATGGCTTTATATATACGCCCTGGAAGAAATGGAATTCTTTGGCGGTGCTGGTGGGGGCGATTCCGGGTGCCTTACCTCCCCTGATCGGCTGGGTGGCCGGAAGCGGAACTTTATCGGCGGGCGGATGGGCCCTGTTTGCGATTCAGTTCCTCTGGCAGTTCCCGCACTTCTGGGCAATAGCCTGGATCGCATACGGGGATTACCGGAAGGCAGGTTTCCGGTTGCTGCCCTCTGCAGAGGGACCAAACCGGTTCACGGCTTTGCAGGCTATGATCTATGTCCTGCTCCTGCTACCGGTAGGGCTGATCCCTTATTTCATGGGACTGTCGGGGATATATTATGCCGGGGCGGAGATTGCAGCCGGCCTGTTCTTTTTTTACCGGGCCCTGAACCTGTATCGGTTCTGCGATGTAAAATCAGCCCGGCAGCTGATGTTTGGCTCCTATATTTACCTGACCATCATCCAGCTGGTCATGCTGGCTGATAAGGTTAAAATGATCTGATATGGATATGGCGGAAAATCCGGTTTATGATCAACGCAGGAGAATACATCCCTACAAGTTCAACCTCTGGGTAGCCATGGGAAGCATCGTGATGCTGTTTGCAGGTTTCACGAGTGCCTATATCGTGATGCGGGGGACAGCAAAATGGCAGAGCTTCGCGTTGCCGCATATATTCTGGGTATCTTCCTTCGTGATCCTGCTCAGCAGCATGACCATGCATCTGAGCCTTAAAAACTTCCGGGAACGTAACATGTCCAGATATAAAATCCTGATCACGCTGACGGCATTTCTCGGAGTGGTGTTTCTGGTGTTGCAGACCCTGGGTTTTGTACATCTGTATAGCCGGGGTATCCGGCTTACCTGGAACGTATCGGCAGGACTGCTTTTTATCATCACGGGATTACACATGCTGCATGTCATTGGCGGAGTCATCGCCCTGCTGATCATCTTTGCCCTGGCCTATAGCAGGAAGATCAGGACCTACAGTGCAGTCCCGGTAGAGATCGTTTCCACCTATTGGCATTTTGTGGATGCACTTTGGATCTACCTGTTCATTTTCTTTATTATCATCCATTGACAAATGAGAAATTTTATAATTTAATATATGGATACAGCAGTAAAACTCAAGAAAAACTGGTGGGGTGGAGGACAGTCTCCCTATAATATCAGCTATGGTAAGCTGATGATGTGGTTCTTTTTGCTTTCAGATACCTTCACTTTCAGTGCCCTGCTGATTTCTTACGGATCCACGCGGTTCAGCGTGCCTTACTGGCCTGATGCCAACTATGTATTCAATAAATTCTTTTTCGTCAAGGGCAACCTGCCCCTGCTGTCCGTGAGCCTGATGACCTTTATCCTGATCATGAGTTCGGTGACCATGGTGCTCGCTGTGCATGCCGGTCACCAGAAGAGACAGAAGGAAGTGGCCAAATGGCTATCCCTGACCATCGTCGGAGGTTTGATGTTCCTGGGATGCCAGGCCTTTGAATGGACGGACCTGATCACAGAAAAGGGGATAACCGTGAATCATAATATGCTCGGCCCCCTGGTCCATGGTCATGCCACGGCGGGGCCGGCTGCTTTCGGAGCATTCTTTTTCCTGATCACCGGATTCCATGGCTGCCATGTTTTGTCCGGGGTGATCATTAACATCATTATACTGATCAATGTGCTCAAAGGCACTTATGAGAAACGGGGGCATTATGAAATGGTGGAGAAAGTGGGATTGTACTGGCATTTTGTGGACCTGGTCTGGGTCTATGTATTCACCTGTTTCTATTTATTATGACCCGAGGGCAATTCATGATTAAATCATTTTGAATATGGAAATGCAGCACGCCCAGGTCCTGGAACCCCAGCCGACCGGCATGAAAGATCCTGTAGTCCGGTCCTTGATCCGGGTTTTCTGGATACTGTTGTGCGTTACAATCATTGAAGTGAGCTTCGCCTTCCTGCATTATTTTACGGATTTCCCTCCCAGGATGTTGCTGAATGCCATTTTCATCGGTCTGACAGTGGTGAAAGCTTTCTTTATCGTCGCAGAGTTCATGCACCTGAAACATGAACTGAAAAACCTGGTGTTCAGCATCCTGGTCCCGCTGCTCTTTATTACCTGGGCCATTACAGCCTTTCTCTCAGACGGCAGTTCCTGGAACCAGATGAGAAAGAATACCCCGGAGATCGAGCATACCACGCCCTGGAGAACCGTAACTCATGAGCACAGGTAACGGGGTGCCGGGGGATGCGGTCTTGGCAATCAATTGTTCAGCGTCCTCAATCCAGTTTAATCCATCAACCGCAAGACACTTATAATATGCCTGATCGCGGTGGTCATTCCCACCCTTTTTTACCTGGTCACCAGGTATTATACGGATAGAACCATCTATTTTCCCCCCTATTTTGCGGCGCAGCGGGTAGACTCCGTATCCATGGGCGGGGTCATGCATTATGATACCATTTTTCACCGGGTGGGAAATTTTCACCTGATCAATCAGCTTGGTGATTCAGTTTCCTTCCATGAAATTGGACCCAGGATTGTCCTGGTGGATTTCTTCTTTACGGCCTGTACTACCATCTGTCCTGTATTGACCGCCAACCTGAAAAAGGTGCAGACTGCCTTTGGGGCTGCAGATACCGGCCTGATGATCCTGTCGTTCAGTGTGGACCCTGCGGATGATTCTGTATCCCGGCTGAAGGCCTATGCCGACCATTTCGGGGCTGATCCCGACAGTTGGTGGTTTCTGACCGGGGATAAAAAGCAGATATACGATATGGCCACCCATCAGTTCTATGTGGACGCGCAGCAGGGTAATGGAGCCCCGCAGGATTTTGTGCATACGGATAAATGGATCCTGCTGGACCGGCACAGATACATCCGCGGATATTACAATGGTGTGGATTCCAGTGAGGTGAGCCGGTGCATGAATGATATCGGCCGGCTGATGATGGAAAAAAATAAACCCCGCTGAACCATGAAAACCAGAAACCTTACGGTGCCCATCATTATATTCTCGGTCCTCATTCCGGCGGTGGTAGCATCCCTGTTCCTGATACCCAGGCCGGAAAACCATCATATCGGTTTCAATTTGAAGATCCTGCCCCTGTTCAATGCCATACTGAACTCCTGCACGGCCATGCTGTTATTGGGCAGCCTGTTTTTTATCCGGCGGGGACAATGGAAGATCCATCGGGCGTTTAACCTGATTGCCGTAGGGCTATCGGTGTTGTTCCTGGTCTCCTATGTGATCTATCATGCCCTGGCCCCGGAAACCCGTTTTGGGGGGAAGGGCTGGATCAGGCCGGTATACTTTTTTATTTTGATTTCCCATATCACCCTTTCCGCCATCATCATTCCTTTTGTACTGGTCACCCTGACCAGGGCATTGAAAGGGGATTTTGTTCGTCATCGCCGGATTGCCCGCATCACCTGGCCGCTCTGGTTTTATGTGGCAGTTACCGGTGTGCTGGTATACATTATGCTTTCTCCATATTATTAAAGGGCGGGATGGAATTATCCTGAATTTGAGGTACTGCAGGACCAGTCAAAGGGCTCCCGTTGGGGGGAAATAGATATTTTGTACTTTTGCCGGAATAACTGCCGAAAATGAAAATCAAAAGCCGGAGTGTAGCGTTGATCCTGATTTCCCTGATGTGTTTAACCCGGCAGGCGCTTGCCCAATGCTCGATCTGCACCAAAACAGCGCAACAGCTCGGACCACAGGCTGCCCATGGGCTTAATGCAGGCATCCTCTACCTGATGGCTATGCCATTTGCCATTGCAAGCTTTGTAGCCTACCGCTTCTGGAAAGGCGGGGCCAAGCATTAAACCAGATTAATTCTCCCTGCAAGTCCTTTCACCGAATTCCCTTAAACCAAAGCTGGGCTTTTTCACCGATCAGCGGCAAAGGTTTTTGCTGGCCATTGATGGCTGAAATGAATCCCATTAGCCAGAGTATGAAAAGCCCGATATCGATAAGGATCAGCAGCGTCCCAATGAAAGTAAAAGTGAACATACTGGAACGCAGCATGTCCCCGAGTACCCAGACGCAAAATGCGATAAGGTATAGCATGGCGGTTTGCCGGAGGTGGTAGGCACCCAGGGCGGTTTTATTGCTGCTGTGCATCACATAGGCGATGATCCAGCCAAAAATGGTCAGGTAACTGATGAGGGCAATTGTCCTGCCCTCATCAGATCCTGGAGAAATATTGCCCGTAAGATTATTTTCCATGAGAGATAATTTTAATCGTTAGTTCGCTTCAAAATGCCCTGTTCCGGCAGGGGGGTATTGATCCTAACCCGGATTTGTTATTTTTCCTTGACGAATTCCACCCGGCGGTTATTGGCCATACCTTCCTGCGTATCATTGGTGTCAATCGGTCTGGTATCCCCGAATCCTTTAGTCGTCAGCCGGGATCCGTCAATACCCATATTGACCAACTGGGCTTTCACTGCGTCTGCCCGTTGCTTGGAAAGGATCAGGTTATGGGCGGCCTCCCCGGAATTATCCGTGTGGCCGTCCACCTCGAATTTCAGGTCCGGATTATTTTTCATGATGGAAACGATCATGTTCAGGGTACCCATACTTTGCGGTTCAATGGTGGCCTGATCCACTCCGAAATGAATGCCATGGGTCACAATTTTGGAAGCAGTGAATTTTTTCCTGATTATATTCATATTGCCACCCAAAGCAAGGCGTACGTTTTTAAAAATCACGGGTTCATCCGTTGTCCCTATGCCTGCTATTTCCAGGGAAACCGGATTTAAACCGATACTTGGATTTACCAGAATGCGGTATTGATCAAGATAGCATTTCAGTTGTCCATTCATCATAATCAAAGCGCCATGATGCCATTTATTATTAAAGGCATATTGGGCTTGATCCTGGACTGGATAATCTGCACTGAAGGTATTAGTATTGGCTGTTTCGGTTACAGCGCCATGATCATCAAAACTGATAGTAAGTTCATTTCCGGCAGAATCGAGAAAAATAACAACTATGCCAGACTGATTATAGTCCTTGATATAATAATCAAATTCAAGGGTAAAGGGATCCGTCAGATAGGAAGTGGTTTTCATTCGCGGAGTTACCCTGGCATAATTGCCCTCTGTGAGGAAAAAGCTCAGGTCATTGCCCACTTTATTGACTACTCCCTGACCTGCAACCAGGTTCCAGTGTGCGGGGAACTCACCATCCTGGTCATCGTTGAAATTGTCAAAGAATACGACCTTATCTCCCGGGACAAAATCATAATTCTGGTAAGTTTTTATACTTGGGGGAGCATTCGTTGCCGTAGCGGCATTACTTGTGCCATTCTGCTGCTGGGCATTGGTACCATTCTGCTGCTGGGCATTGGTGCTGTTATTTTGTTGTCCGGAAGCAGAGGTTGAGGTATTGCTGCCTTTCACTCCCTCTACCGTATCCACGGCATTATCAGTGACCTGTGTGGCTTTTTCATCTGCCCTGTTCTGCAGTTGGTTCGTTACCGATTGTTTCAGGCGCTTGAAAAACTGGGATTTGGCGGGAGAATAACTGGCGACCAGGATAAACAGGGAGCAACTCAGGATTTGCAGATAAGTTTTCATGTTAAAATATTTGGTTAATTATACAAAATGTTTATCCGTTTTTCAAACGGATGGCCTTTTATTTATAAAATAATTCCTGAAATTAGGAAAGTCAATAGACCAGTTCAATCGGATGAACAGCGGATATTTAACCTGAACCCCTAGGCGCCAGGTAATTACAAATAATTAAGATAATTTGTTGACAGCGCATGAGTTAAGCATTCCATTAGATCGGGATACAGGGCATAAGCAATGGTATTCATTCCCTTATAAATGCATCAATTGTAATATTTAATAGATGCTTGAATAATGACTTATACGCTAATGAACTTTATGCTTGTATTAGCTGCTGTTGAGGGCTAACCGCCAATACCGGAGCGAAATTCCTGATCTTCCTGAAACCTGGTTGGTAGGCTTTGACATACTGATAAGGTTGTCCCAGGATATCTTCTGTGGACGTAAAAGTAAAGAAGAAATAATATCGGCAGGGACTGACGATTACAAGGATGGAGGCTTAAATAAAACTGCTGAAAAGAATCATAAGCCGGCGAAGTCCGAAGCCCGCAAGTCTTTAGCTTGTGGGTAGTTCACATATGCCATTCTTGTAGTTCAGCACAAAACCACCTTTATTCAGGTCAGCCGGATTAGGGCTAATATCAGGACGACCCGAATGATTGAATGATTGATCGCATATTATGGAAAATTTCTCAGCCATTTTTCATCTGAAAGTCAGGTAGTGATGGTAGGACCGTATATTCCGGCTTCTTTGGCAGATAATAAGCTTCCGGCTATTGGTTAGCTGGTATTCCTCGGATTTTTTTCGTATTGTTGGGTGTTTTATTATATGCTTTTGGGTTTAATTCGGACAAGGGGATTAAAGAAAAGGATGGTTAACCGGACTTTATCCTTAAATATTCTTCACATTCTTAACAGTTACCTATGGCTGAGATTAAAAAGGTCATTTGTATAGCTTGCATGGTTTGTTGTTTTTTATTTACGGGCAGCACTTCAAATGCGCGCGATATTTACGCCGGGGATACTTTGGGTATGCCGATGAACCCTGACTCCATGATGGGCGCATACCCTAAAATGCATAATTCCGGATCTTTAGCGGATTTTCCCAAGGTTCATCCGCTGGTCGTGCATATTCCGGTGGTTTTCTTATTGCTGGCATTAATCGCTCAATTAATTTCCTTCGCTGTTTTTAAAAAGGAGCTGAGTTGGGTGACCCTGGTCCTGGTGGTGGTTGGTTTTATTGGCGCCTATCTTGCTTCTACCGTATTTCATGGAGGCGACCCCGATTTATCTTTGCTTGATCCTATTTCAAGACATACTTTTGAAATGCACAAACTATATGCTGGATACACGGTATGGATCAGCGGGATTGCCGCAGGGGCTAAGATCATCAGCCATTTTTTCTTTAAAAGGAAATTGATAACTGAACTTATAGTAACGGTCATGCTGGCAGGGGCTGCATATTGTGTGATAATTACCGGAGATATGGGCGCCCGACTTGTTTTTATTGATGGAATTGGGGTGCAGGGACATCATATCCCGGCTCATGATAATATGTAGGGAACCGGGTAGGATCCATACTTGATGATATTAAACGGGGTAAGGCAAGCGTACTGCCTGCCGAAAAAGACAGTTACCCTGCTAAGGACAAATCCGATTCCTCGGAGAGAGGCCAATGGACATGTTTTATATTTGCCCCGGGGATACCTGAGTTGATCAGGGCAACAAACTTTTAAGTATGTACCGGTTATTTAAAATAGGTATAATCGCATTTGCCATATTTCTAGCACTCATTTCTCATTATGTTTTTCCTGGTTGGGTTAGTATAATTCCCTGGGCAATATTGGCATTGATATTAGGGTACCTGAGTTTAACCTGGAAACTCGCCATAAAAAACGGGGCTTTTTACGGTTATTTTTTATTTATAACCTATATATTGATTGGCTATAATGGAAATATGGACAGGGCAGGAATAACCCGGATCATCCTTTTCTCTGTATTCTTTAGTTTGATCGGTGCGTTGGCAGGAATATCAGGGGCGCTTATGGGGTTTTTTATCAGACAACAATGGGGCAAATATTCCAAAAAATCCATAGCAGGTGCAATGAATAAAAATGAACACTTCGGCGCTAATGACCATTACACGCAGTTCAGTTCTGGAAGAAAGCCAATCATCAATGAACAATGATTCTTTATAAACAATCTACCGTTTAAGAAAACACCTTAATGATATGATCAGGAAATATAAAACATGGTATAGGCTATTGCCGCTAATTGGCATTGGATTGATTGTATGCATAACCACTACGGTTAATGCTCAATCAGCCACACAAACTACAGATCGTCATACCGCAGAAATGGGGTGGTGGAAAAAAGCCCGGTTCGGTATGTTCATCCATTGGGGGTTATACAGTGAAGCAGCAGGATATTGGGATGGAAAGCCTATCAGTGGCATCGGGGAATGGATCATGAATGATGCACAGGTACCGCGCCATCAATATGAAAAATTAGCAACCAGGTTTGATCCTGTGGATTTTAATGCTGCTCAATGGGTGAAAATCGCCAAAGAAGCGGGTATAAAGTACCTGGTCATCACGACCAAGCATCATGATGGTTTTTGCATGTTCAATACCAGGGCCACCCGGTATAACGTAGTGGGCGCAACCCCATGGCATAAAGACCCCATGGCTGCATTATCCAGGGCCTGCTCTTCCCAGGGGATCCGTTTCTGTACTTACTATTCTGTAATGGATTGGCATACAAAGTTTCAGCAGGCGGCAGATACGGATGCTATTCATCCAACCTATAATCCCACTACATTGACTCATCCTGCCCAATATATCCGTTATATGGATCACCAGCTCCATGAACTGATTTCACAATATCATACCAACCTTATCTGGTTTGACGGAGGCTGGATAAAAAACTGGACTTCGGCAGATGCATTGCATGTATTTAAATATATCAGAAGTATTGATCCGACGGTTATTGTAAATAACCGTCTGGGACACCATATCGGGGATTATGGTACTCCAGAGCAGCAAATTCCTGTTCAGGGCCTTCCTGGTCCATGGGAAACCTGCATGACCATTAACGATACCTGGGGCTATAAGCGGGGGGATACCAGTTGGAAATCCGCTTCCACGCTAATCACTAACCTGATCCATTGTGCCAGTGGGGGAGGTAATTTTCTGCTGAATGTGGGCCCTACTGGAAAGGGAGTTATACCCAAGCCGGAAGTGGATCGTCTGCTGGCCATTGGCAGGTGGCTTAAGGTGAACGGAAAGGCTATTTACGGATCGCATCGGACTCCGTTCCCTGCCGAACTATCCTTTGGCTATGCAACACAAAAACCGGGTGAACTCTTCCTGGAGGTGACCAAATGGCCGGCAAACCGGGAACTGACAGTGCCCATGAAAAATCCGATATTACATGCATATCTGCTGGCAAACCCGCATAAAGAACTTAAAACGATCCAAACTCCCGGAGGGCTGAATATTCAATTACCGCTTACCGCTCCGGATGAAGTTGCTTCTGTAGTGGTGCTGAAGATCAGGGGAGCAGTGCAGGGGGAATAATCCGGAAATAGGCAGAGGGAATATACAGTGAGAATGTACGGCACCGATCATTTTAAATTAGTCTGAACTATTATCTCAGTCAATTATATATTTAAAGCTACCTCCCTGGGATTATTTTTATTTTGAATAACTTTTCTTCTGAATACTTATTTTATAATGATTGAAAATAGTCTCATTATAATTTTACACGATACACAGGATCTTTCTTTTTAATCCCTGAAATTCAGGGATTAATTCATTTTGAATTAGGAAAATTACCTATCAGTAAATGGCTTTATAATCATGCATTAAATAACTCATCCATAGTGATTTCATTTTGCACCAATCCCGGATAGGTTTTAAAGTTTTTCACTCCATATGTAGTGATCATTGTCAGAAATAAAGTTTTTTTAGTTTGCGTAACTTCCTTGAATATTTTAAGTTTATTTTCTAATTCTTTTGCGTATGCTTTTGAAATTTCAAAAGCATTTATTGAATATTTCATTTCACAAATGTTAATGCACATATCCCTTCTGTCAATTAATAAGTCTATTTGTGCACCTTGTTCACCATTATTTGAGCTATGACGCCAAATAGATGTTTCAGAATGTACACTTTCAATGCCTAATGCTTTTTTAAGTTGCAAAGAGTGTTTCATACAGACATATTCAAATGCAATTCCGCTCCAGCTTTTCCAGGCGGGACCAGCTGAAAACTTTATCCAGGTATCAGGTCCGGAGAACCTACTGTTTTCGATAAATTTTACAAAGAAATAAGCATATTCATCGGTTAATTTGTAAATGCAGTCTTTTATTTTTTTCCCGAAAGGAATATAAGGAGTAATAAATCCTGATTCAGTGAGCTCTTGTAACAATTGTGTAATACCCCCACCGGATGTCAAATTGCAAAGCTTTATAATACTGTCTCGGGATAGCCCATTTCCTTTTTTTGCAAGTGCTTTAATTACATCTATATGATTATTGGGATTGTTAAACAAAGAATAAAAAAGATTCTTAAATTCATCATTTAATATTCCATCTTTATTGAAACAGATCCTATCAATTGCTTGGATGGCACTTTCGCCGGGTTCAACCTCTTTTAAATACGTGGGAATCCCCCCCATTACCATATAAAGTTGTAAAACCTGATAATTATCAAGATTTACTTTCCTTTTACTTAAAAACATTTTTGTTTCCCTGATTGTAAATGGCAAAAGCCGTATTCTTTTTGTTACCCGATTATGCAATCCCCCTTTATTATTTATTACTTTTTTTATCATCCAGGCTGCAGCTGAACCGCAAATGACTACAATTAGATTATCTTGTTTTGAAGCCCAGGAATTCCAGAAATATTCAAATGCTGGCATAAAGCCTGAACGGGATGAATTTATCCATGGAAATTCGTCAAAGAAAATGACTTTTCTTTGTTTATTGATTTTTGGAATGAGGCAATCAGTTAACATGCTAAAAGCCTGAATCCATGTAGTTGGTTTTGCGAGGGGCATCCCTCCTATGGTTTTGGAAAGAGCTTCGCTGAAGCTTTCCAGTTGTTGATTAAATAATGCATTGTGCACACCTGTAAACTCAAAAGCAAGTTGCTTGTGAAAGGCCTTTCTAATTAAAAAGGTTTTTCCCACTCTACGTCGCCCATACATAGCAACTAATTCAGGGGCTCCAGAATCTATTATTTTGGTTTATATCGACATCTCATGATGTCTACCAATTAGATTTTCCATAAAATTTTGATTTATCTTTCGCCAAATTCACCCTTAAATGTATAGTTTTGGCGAGATATAAAAATTTATCTTTCGCCAAATGTACTTTAAGAAGTATAGTTTTGGCGAGATATACAAACCAAATTTATATCACAAGCAACAGAAAATTACCGATGATTTAAATTGAATGGGAAATGAAATGCTGATATGATGGGGTAGATTTAATTGGGGGATTGAATTTATTGAACTGTTAACACGTTTTTCCCGGAATGATTATTTGAATAGTAAGTATGGGAGCAGCGGCATTTTGTCAAGCAGGCAGAACCATAAACAGAAAATGAAATCCCCGGTACGGTGAACGGGGATCTGGCTAAATGGGAAAATATTCTGGACTAGTTTTTCATATTCAGGCTACCACCCTGGCTGCCCACCCTATTCGTCTCTTCCTCATCTCCGGTTTTGTGTTGCTGGCTAGGTTTCACTTTGCTATTTCCAAAGCGATAAGAGAAATAAAGTTTTAGTTCCCTGCTTTCATATCCTCCGTTTACATGGAGATACTGTCCTGCGAAATTACTGGTAGCTGTCCAATGAAGGGTATTGAATAAGTCGCTGACCGATACTTTAATCAACCCTTTTTTATGCATAACCGTTTTCTGAATACCGAGGTCCATGCTCCAGATACTCTGGGTTTTGAACGTACCTTGCCAGATAGTTGGCGTAGTGTAAAAACCGGATAATTCCGCAGACCATCCGTTATTCAGTCGATAAGTCTGTTGCAGGTAGGCATTAAAAGCAAATACATTTAAGTTTATGGTCCTGCCTGTGCCGAAATTGGCCTCGTAGATGGAATAATAAGTATTCAGGTTCATGAAGGCGCTATAATGTTTATAGGAAAACGGGGCGCTGATATTGAGGCTAGTGATATCCTGAGTGGCCAGATTATCCTTGGTTAGGAAAGCTTTGGACCGGTCTGTGGTATCCACCAGCTGAGTGAAGACATTTCTAACATGACTATAGTTTAGGGTAGTGGTCAGAAAGTATTTAAACATATAGGTCAGGCCAATGCTATTGGTATACTGGGGCTTCAATTGGGTATTGCCTTTCTGGTAGGTGTATTCGTCCAGCCGGAACTCAAATGGGTTCAGGTCCTGATAAGCCGGACGATCTATCCTGCGGCTGTAAGTAAGGGTCCATTGCTTCATCGGGTTTTTATTGTAAGTAAGGGCGCCGCTAGGGAAAAAGTCAGTGTAATGCCTGTGGAAACCGGAGTCATAAGCGGTATAGCCTGAACTTCCGGGAGAAAATCCATTGGAAATGCCGGAGATATTGCTGTTTTCAATCCTCAGGCCGGCCTGGATAACCCAACCCTTCAGGGTGCGGTTGTAATTACCGTAAACCGCATTGATATTCTCAGTATAAATAAAATGATTACTGGACAAGGTATCCAGCGTTTTACCCTGAGGATATACATTGTACTGTTTGAAATCATTATCACTGTTTACATAAGATATTTTCCCGCCAAATCCCAGTTTGCCTTTGGCAAAATTCTCTTCATAATCTGCCTTAATATTGTAGATTTTGATGACGGTTGGGGAAATCAGATCATAATTGTCACTATACAGTAAAGTACTGAGGGTGGAATCATAATATGCATTGGGCTGCAACTGGTTTGAGCTGATCCAGAAGATCCCGTAATTGGCATCCATGTCCAGGGTATGTCCCAGTGTATCCCCAAAATGATAGTTGAGGTTAAGGTTGGCATTATTCCGGTAGGAACTGCTGTTATTATCAGCTACCAGCACACGGTCAGTCTTGGAATCCGGAATAAAGGAAATGGGGGTGCTGCTGCCGGTCATGATATTACTGTTGGATAGCGTACCGTTTACCATGATACCGATGGTGTTTTTACTGTTGAGGTAATAATCCAGGCCTGCCCGGAAATTGTGACTTTGTTGAGTGGTGTTTATTGTGGAATGGTTGTTGAACAAGGTGTCTAACTGAACCCTATACAGATTCATATAGGTCTGATTTATCCCCTGGTTATAATTGTAATTCCCGTAAAGGTTGAATTTATTCTGCCGGAAATTAAGGGTAAAACCACCGTTGTATTTAGAATAAATGCCAATGTCATATCCGGCATTCACCGTACCGTTGAGCCCATAGGAACTGTTTTTCTTCAGCCTGATATTGATAATGCCTGCATTTCCTGCTGCGTCATATTTAGCTGAGGGGTTGGATATGATTTCAATGGATTGTATATCGGAGGACTGGATGGTCTTCAGATATTCCGCGAGATCTGTCCCCGAAAGGGGGACGGGACGTCCGTCCACATATACCTGAACCCCGTTTTTTCCGCTCAGGCTGAGGTTATTATCCTTATCCACCATGACTCCCGGAGACTTACGCAGCAGGTCCAGGGCATTCTGCCCTACATCATTGACGCTGCCGGCCACATTCAGGATCATTTTGTCTGCCCTAACTTCAATTAAAGGTTTATTATAGGTGACTGTGATCCCTTTCAGGCTGCTGGCTGATTCATTCAGCACCAGATCAGGCAAGGATACCGTTTTTTGATCACTTATCCTGAATGGAGCGGTGGCTGCCGGGGCAAACCCGATTTCGGATGCAGTTATAAAATACCGGCCGACCGGGATGTTTTCAAAAGCATATTTTCCGCTTTTGTCTGTCACAGCCAGCTTGATCACTGAGGAATCCCTGGTTTTTTTAAGGGTAATCGTCGTTCCAGGCAATGCCCTGCCGCTATTATCCCTGATCGTTCCGCTAACCTGTTGAGCCTGAATGGTGCCCAGGAAAAAAATACCTATTAAAAGTAAAAATACAACGCGCATAAATTTTTTTTAATGAAAGAATCAATGAGATGTTCCGGTCAGTACCGGAAATTGCAGACAAATTTAATTTCAGGAATGAAATCTGAAGATGACCATTAGGCGAAGCCTGCGAAAATTTAGGTGAACGACCGGATATTACAGGTAAGATCCCAATCACCGGGTAAATACGGGCAGCCCTGGTCTTCCGGCACCAATCCATTTCCGCTTCAATCCTATCTTTTCCCGGTATTGCGTTTCACCAACTGGCAAAGCTGTTGATGGATTAATGCGTTTATTCTTCACTATAATTTATGTTGTTCCTAATACATTCAGTATGAAGTCCAGAAGGAGGGTTTGCTC
>DATLTB010000021.1:0-3094 GCA_035533815.1 Chitinophagaceae bacterium | reverse complement strand
TGTGCTTTTATCCCAATATCTTAAACAAGAATTTGGTGTAGATCTTCAGATACGCCAATGCCAGAAACTAATGGCTACCCTTAGATCGAAAAAGAAAACGAGTAGTAAAACTTAAAATGATGATTTTTGTTTTCGGGGGGTACTGAGTAGTTACCCTTTGTAAAACCCATCCCAGTGAACCAGTTATTTTTTTTCCTTTTCCATAGGATGATACGCCGGGGAACACTGCCAGTATTTTTCCATTGACCTTTCCAAAATATATCCTCCTGATGGCCCTGCAGGCCAATTCCTGCGCGGCTGTTTCCCAGCACAGGACACTCCGGTTCCAGCATATCAGCACCGATGATGGACTGTCACAGAGCAATGTAACCTGTGTTTTGCAGGATACCCAGGGCTTTATGTGGTTTGGCACCAGGGATGGGCTGGATAAATATAACGGGTATCAATTCACCGTGTATAAGCATATCACCGGGGATACCCATTCTCTGAGCAATAACTATGTCACCAGTATGGTGGAGGATGCGCAGGGGAATATCCTAATCGGGACCTGGGGCGGAGGACTGGACATCCTGGACAGGAGGAAGACCCAATTCCACACCTACCGGCATAACCAGGCTGATCCAGGCAGCCTACCGGCTGATTTTATCAATTATCTCCGGATTGATCATACCGGTAACCTATGGCTGGGTACGGACGGGGGCGGCCTGTGCAGGTTTGACAAAAAGAGAAAAACTTTTTTTCATTATGTTTTGGATAAAAACAACCCGGGAAGCATCAGCAACAATGATGTGACTACTATAATGGAGGATGACAGGGGGCGGCTCTGGGTGGGTACCGGACAGGGTGGGCTGAACCTTTTTGACCCTTCGAAAGGTACTTTCACCCGGTTTCTGCATGATATAAAAAACAAGCACTCCGTTTCTTCAGATGATATTCTTTGTTTGTTTGAAGACCGTGATCACCGGATCTGGGTCGGAACCCGGGACGGAGGGCTGGATCTGTGGAGTGAAAAGGATTCCACGTTCAGTCCTTGTATATTCAAAACTTCGAATGGAGCCGCAATGGCAGGAGGTACGGTGTTGTCCCTGGGTGAAGATATCCGGGGCCATTTATGGATCGGTACAGAAAATGCCGGGCTCAACATCCTGGATCCCCGGACCGGTAAACTGACCAGGTATACGCGGGATGATATAGACAACACCAGCCTAAGCAATAATTCGGTTTACTGCATTTATAATGATTCCCAGGGAAATATATGGTTGGGTACCTACAGCGGGGGGATAAACCTCTATAGTCCCCAAGCCAGCAGATTTGATTTGTTCAGACATAATACAAGCTCCAGCAGCCTGAGCAATAACCATGTACTTTGCTTTTATGAAGATTCGAAACACCAATGCTGGGTAGGCACTGATGGCGGAGGATTGGACCGTTTTGACCGCAAAACAGGAGATTTTATTGGTTGGATGCAGCATTCCGGGAATCCATTCCACCGGATCGGGAATTATATCCTGGCCATCGATGAAGATAAGAAAGGGAATCTGTGGGTGGGAACCTGGGGAGACGGAATAACAGTCCTCAATAGTTTCGGGCAGGTGATTAAACAATTCCGGAATAATGCCGCCGATCCATCCAGCCTGAGCTCGGATAATGTGTATGCCATTACCGCTGATCGGAAAGGGAATATTTGGGTAGGGACCTATGGTGGAGGTTTAGACCTGTATAATCCCTCCACGGGGGGATTTATTCCGTACCGCCATATTCCGGGGAATCCCGCGAGCCTGAGCAGTGACAAAATTAATTGTCTGCTGACCGATCGTCATGATCAGCTCTGGGTCAGTACTTCGGACGGAGGATTAAACCTGATGGACCGGCATTCAGGATCTTTCATTCATTACCTGCATGATGACCGGAAGAACAGCCTGATGAATAACAGCCTGAATGATCTGTACCAGGATACCCGGGGAAATATATGGATCGGTACCAATACCGGCCTGGATTGCCTGAACCCCCAAACAGGGATATTCCATTCATATACCTCCGCTGATGGACTGCCTAATAATGATATCATGGGGATCCTGCAGGATGGCAGGGGTAATTTGTGGATCAGCTCTAACAAGGGGCTAACCAGGTTCAACCCCGATACTAAGAAGGTAAAAAATTTCACCAAAGCAGATGGCCTGCAATCCGATGAGTTCAAAGCTCATTCCTGCCTGGAAACCCGATCCGGAGAAATGTACTTCGGGGGGGTGAATGGGTTCAATGGCTTTTTTCCGGACAGCATCAAGGAGACATCCTATGATCCTCCGCTGGTCATCACGGATTTTAAAATATTCAACCAGGAAGTCCCCGTTGCCAGGGCCCCCGGGGATCGTTCCCCGTTGAAAGAAGACATCTCATTCACCAGGCACATCAGGCTGTCCTACCGGCAATCCATGATTTCGTTCGGATTCGCCTCCCTGAATTATACCCTGCCGGGGAAAAAGAAGTATGCCTATCAGTTAATCGGATTTGACAAAAGCTGGAACGATATCGGGATCAGGCGGCAGGCTACTTATACCAACCTGGATCCCGGACATTATGTTTTCCGGGTCAGGGGACTGAATGATAATGGTAGCTGGTCTGCGGCAACTGCCTCCATTCAAATCGATATTATACCTCCCTTTTGGGAGACCTGGTGGTTCCGGCTGATGGTACTGGTAATCATCATCGGGGTTATTTTAACCCTTTATAAGTTCCGTATTCATTCCATTAAAGCCCAGAACCGGGACCTGGAGAAAAAAGTATGGGATAGGACGCAAAGCCTGGCTACTTTAACCCAACAGGAAAGACTGGTCCGGAAGGAAGCGGAAAAAGCCCGGGAGGAGGCCATGGAAGCCAATAAGGCCAAAAGCATCTTTCTGGCCACCATGAGCCATGAAATCAGGACTCCCATGAACGGGGTTATCGGTATGGCCTCCCTGCTGGCGGAAACCTCACTGACCCAGGAACAGACTGAATTTACCGATACTATTATTCAATGCGGGGAAAGCCTGATGAATGTCATCAATGATATCCTGGATTTTTCAAAAATTGAATCCGGAAAGATGGAACTGGA
>DATLTB010000020.1:0-14426 GCA_035533815.1 Chitinophagaceae bacterium | reverse complement strand
CAGTTCGTATAGGCAAGCTTCATATAATTTCCGATAGTCTGCGTGAAGCCTTCCCTTTTTTCAGGATCGGTTTCCTTCAGGGCCTTGTCGATGATCATTTCCAGATTCTTTCCAAAATGCTTGTACTTCGGGTGGGATTTGGGATAAGGCAGCATTTCCGGTTTGCTCTTCAGGGATTCCCGAGTGGGGGTGGGATAAGGTGATTCAACCTGCAGCCGGAAGTCCGATATCAGGTACAAATGATCCCAGAGCTTATGGCGGAAATCCTCCACATTGCGCAAATGCGGATTTAAAGTGCCCATCAGTTCAATCAATGCCATAGCATGGGCCTGCCGTTCCTCGGGATCTTTCAGGCCGACCACATATTCGATCATTTTCTGGATGTTGCGCCCGTATTCCCGCATGATCAGCTGATTACGGGTCGTATTGTATTCCATGTAAATTGGTAAATGGATAAGGGGCAAAATTAAGGAAAATCCGGTCAGTATCTCATTTTCTTTTATCTGTCCTTCGTAATATTGTACTTCATGGACCTTTCTCTAAAAGGTAGAACTGCCCTGGTTTGCGGCAGTACACAGGGTATCGGGCTGGCCGCAGCGTCCGAGATTTCCCTGCTGGGCGCTGACTGCATCCTGATAGCCAGGAATGAAGAAAGGCTGAAAACAGCCCTGGAGAGCCTGGATAAGAGTCTGGGGCAACAACATGGCTACCTGGTTGCGGATTTTTCCAGGCCAGAGCAGGTAGAGGCAGCTGTATTGGGATTACTTTCCGGTTTGACCATCCAAATCCTGGTCAATAACACCGGTGGTCCTTCCGCGGGGCCCATTGTTCAGGCGGAGCAGGAAGCTTTCCAGGCCGCATTCAGCCAGCATCTGATATGCAACCACCTGCTGGCCAGGGCCGTTCTCCCCGGTATGCAAAAATCCGGGTATGGAAGGATCATCAATATATTATCCACTTCAGTCAAGGTCCCGATCAGGAACCTGGGTGTTTCCAATACTACCCGCTGGGCCGTGGCCGCCTGGTCCAAAACACTCGCAGGGGAATTGGCCCCTTATGGCATTACCGTCAACAATGTACTTCCGGGATCCACGATGACGGGTCGCCTGAAAACAATGCTCAGTAATACCGCCAGACAATTTGGTAGTACCTATGAGGCTGTAGAGACAGAATGGCTGCAGAAAATCCCCATGGGGAGGTTTGGTAAAGTACAGGAAATAGCTGCCCTGGTGGCATTCCTGGCTTCCCCGGCTGCTTCCTTTATCACAGGAGCCAGCATTCCTGCAGATGGCGGACAGACCCCATCCATTTAGTTATTTGGCCTTATTCCGTTACATTGATGCTCCGGTTAAACGCTTCCTCCATGGATATGAAAGTCTCCGTGCGCTCGATGCCTTTCACCTTCTGTAATTCATCATGCAGTACCCGCCTGAGCTGTTCAATATCTTTGCAGACGATCTCGGCAAAAATGCTATAATTCCCGGTAGTATAATTCAAGCGGACGATTTCCGGTATCTTCTTTAATTCCCTGGAAACAGAATCGTACAGGGAACTTTTCTCCAGGTAGATCCCAATAAAAGCGATGACATCATATCCCACCATTTTGAGATCTACCTGGAGTTTGGTGCCCTTCACCACTCCGAGTTCCTGTAGCTTTTTCATCCGGACATGAATGGTACCCCCGGAAACATAAAGCTTTTTACCCAGGTCCGCATAGGAAATCTCTGCATTATGCATCATCTCGTTGATGATCTGGAGATCCAGTTTGTCAATATTCAAATTGGGTGCCATTTATAAGAATGTTTTTTTGATAAAAATGAAATGATCCTGCAATTTTTTAATAATTATTGAAATTTCAAAATTTTTTATTAAATAATTTGCAAGAAATATTTAGTATAGTTAGATTTGCATCAGTTTATTATCGTTTTTTCTTGTGGGGTGATGGAACTGGCAGACATGCCCTCTTGTCTCGAGGGTGGAGATCACGGGATAAACACAGCATAATGGGTTGACCACTAAGCTTCTTTTGTGCTGCGGCTAACCGCTTCGTGAAGGTTCGAATCCTTCTCCTACAGCAATTACTTGTTTTAAAGCCGTTAGATACCGACATAAAGGTAACTCGCGGCTTTAACATTTTTACCTGTCCCCGCATTAATTCAGGAGCAAGGCCGGGAAATTGGGAATTCCGGCATATTTTACCTAAGGTAAAACTGGTCATCCTGTTGCCATATGTTTTTTAATATATGTTATTATAATATTGCGTATAACATTTATTTTAACCGATTATAATTTTTCTTCCCGGTTATTTTTCTGGAAATCCTGGGCATTTAGCCAGGTATTCGTTATTCTAAATTTTAATCCTTCAATTACATACTATTACATATAATTTTTGCATTAATATTCAAATGCGATTCCAAAGACCTATTTCCATTAATTCCCAAAAAAATAGCATTAACCTGCCAAATCCCTACGTTCACGGGATATTTTAATACATTCACCAAATAGTCTGTTTACAGATGCCTGCTCCCATTATCTTTGAATTGGTTTTTCATAGGATATGGTTAACTTATTAATCATGGGGGCTGTTTTCTAACAGCCCCTTCTTATTTTTTATACCCCCCTTTAACTTCATTACACCGCCATAGGCAGAAGTCCTGTTCCTCCCTTTAATCGGGATGAAATCGGCAGTTTCCTTAATTTCCAGCTACTTTTACAGGTATGGGATATAAAAAGTTAATCCGGTTCGAAGAGATCAAAACCTTTCCCAATGTGTTGATATTTCCCCAGGATATGCCGGGAAAATGGGCTTCTTTTTTCGGAAATGATCACCCGGTAACCCTTGAACTGGCCTGTGGCAAGGGAGAATATACGATCGGGCTCGCCCGGATGCACCCGGACAGGAATTTTATCGGGGTGGATATCAAAGGCAATCGGATATGGAAAGGCGCCCGTGCAGCCCAGGTAGAATGCCTGAAAAATGTAGCTTTTCTCCGGACTGATATTATGGGGCTTACTGAATATTTTGGGCAGGGAGAGGTCCGGGAGATCTGGATACCTTTTGCTGACCCTTACCTTCGTCAATCCAAGCAAAAAAAACGATTGACCCATACCCGTTTTTTACGGCTTTACCATCGGATCCTTGCCCCCGGGGGCAAAATCCACCTGAAAACCGATTCTGCAGAGCTATATTCATTCACCCTGGATACCTTGCAGGCCCAGCATTGCGAGCTGATCAACCATATTCAGGACATCCATGCTGCCGGCATCCCTGAAGGAGCATTGGGAATACGGACCTATTATGAAAACCTTCACCTGAAGGCAGGCAAAACAATCAAATACCTATCCTTCAGATTTCCTGATGAACACACCCATACCCAAACCCAGATTGATGCAGCCATCGTTGAAGAAAGATATTGATTATTACCTGGATCCTGAAGGAAAATGGGTCTTTACCGCGCATTACCATTTAGCGCGTGGTTATTGCTGCGCAAATGGTTGCCGCCATTGTCCATACAGGCAGAAAGAAATACAGGAAGAACGGTTTATCCCCGGTCAAAACCAGGCAGATCATGAAAATCAAGAAAGAACCCGGTGCACCTGACTCCTTTTATGATCTGGTTTACCGGATCGCCAGGTCAATCCCCCGGGGAAGGGTGACCACCTATGGTGCCATTGCGGAGGCTGCGGGGACCCGCCTTTCGGCACGTATGGTTGGCTGGGCCATGAATGCGGCACACCGGACAAAGCCTCCGGTCCCTGCTCACCGGGTGGTGAACCGAAAAGGCGTGCTCACCGGAAAACATCATTTCCCAACTCCGGAGTTGATGGCTCAGATGCTCGAAAATGAAGGAGTAAGGATCATTAATGATACTGTAGCGGACTTTCAGCAATTATTCTGGAGCCCCCCAGTTAAACAATAACCCATGCCCGCTTCTGTTTACAAACTGGACAATGATTCCCTGTCGGACATTTTCCTGGATGATGCCCGGCTCCTGGGTCTGGTTTCCGCAGCTAAGGATTACCAGCTCTGCCTGCAGGTGAACAACACCCTGCAATTCGACTTCCGGTTGGATAAAAACCTGGAGGTCAGGATGAAAAAGGGTAGAAAAAACTGCTATTACAATGTATTTGTATTTAACGAACCCATGAAATCAGTCAACCATTATCTGTTCAATAATCATTTCCGGACTGATTTCCTGCTCCCGGAGTTAAAACAATTTGACTGCCTTTGGCTGGTGAAGGGTGATTATTACCATACCGGGGAGCTGAAACAGCTTATTGAGCTGGTTCGGGAGATTGAATGTATCCGGTTGGCAGCCGAATTACCGCTTTCAGAAGTCAAAAACAGGTCTAACCTTACCCTGGACTGAATTTTAAAACATACTTTATGTGGAAAGAACAAAACAATCAGCTGATCCGGGAATTCCGGTTCACCAATTTTCAGGAAGCATTTGCCTTTATGACAAGGGTAGCGCTCATTGCTGAAAAGATGGATCATCATCCCTATTGGATCAATGTATACAACCAGGTTGAAATCCGGTTGAACAGCCATGATGCCGGTGATATCGTCACGGAGCGGGACCGGGAGATGGCAGCTGCCATCGATAAAATTAAGTAAACTGCCTTAAACCAGGGTACCGGGCGCTCAGGCTGCAGCGGATTAGTTTTCAAAAGCTATTGGCGAAATGTCATTGCAGCGCCGGATATGCCGCTTTGAAGGCTTTAATCCGAGCTTGCGTCTGATCCTTACCAGGCAACTACATTATTGGAATCTCCGGTTTTTTGGTATACAATGATCCCCAGGAGTGGATATTGAAAAACAAAAATAAAAAAGCACTGGTTTCCCTTCCTGGAAATGATCCAGGAGGGCTTAACCAAAAAAATGATGAGAATCTTTCCCTTTTCCGGGCTGTCCGGAAGGATATTGGCTGGCATCCTCCTGTTTGCATGCCTATCCGTCTTGCTCCCTGCTTCATTGCAGGCCCAGCAGGATACCCTTGTGCTGGTTGATGCCAGTAATTTGCTGAATACCAACATCAGTTCCTATTGCCAGTTCTATATTGACAGTACCGGGAAAAAGACGATCGGACAGGTCTCCCAGCAATTGTTCCTTGACCAGAAGCTCACCCACAGTGGAAACTGGGAAAACCGCAAGGCCACCACATTCTGGATCAGGCTGACCATTCAAAATACGGGAAATGCGGAATACGATCTCTTCCTGTTTATCGGATACCATGATTACCTGTACTTCTATACCCAGGATACCGGAAAAAGCTTTCTGCTCCTTCAGAAGGCTGGGCTCATGTTGAGCCGGGGCGGGCGGAGTCGCTGGGATTCCTTTGCCTTTTCCATGCCTGTCCCGGCCAGCAGTATTAAAACATTTTATCTGAAAGTAACGGATAAGTTCTATGTGGAAAATCCAGTGGAGCCAATGCTTTATAACAAATCCGGCCTGGAAGAATATAAGCTGCATGAGATCTGGCTTTATCAACCCGATTCCACCCTGATCATTGTCCTGATGGGCATGCTGAGCGTGCTATTCTGCTTTATGGCCATCAGTTTCAGGCAATCCCCGGATAAGTCATACCTGTATTATGGTTTGCTGGTGCTGGGACTGGTCTTTTTTTATGGTTTGAGGTTGGAGACCATGCCGTACCAGATTTCCTTTTTCAATTATTTTCCCCTGCTGAAATATGACTGGAATACCACGGCACTGATCTTCTGCCTGTATTTCATGTATGCGCTTTTTGCCAGGGCATTCCTTAACCTTAAGCAATTGTTTCCATTGCTGGATAAGGGCTTCGGATATGCTGCCTGGGTTTATGGAGGAGTAGTGATTGCCGAACTCATCCTGCTCATTAATCAGCAATATTATGCATCCAACATCTTGTACATAACGGTATATTTTGTCAGTATCATTCCCCTGATCGTGGTATTTTTTATCCTGTTCAGGAAGAAAGAAAATCCGCTCGTCAGATATTTTTTAATCGGATCCATTTGTTTGTTCCTGGCCCAGTTGCTCACGCATTTCATTACCATACTGAATGAAGCCGGTCTTTCCCACCTGCCACCTGGAATTTCACCACAGTATTCCCTGCTGGTGGGCATCGTCACTGAACTGCTGTTTTTTGCCATTGGCCTCAATTACCGGAACAATTTGGTGCATATCCGCAATTCGCATGCTCAGGAAAGACTGATCAGCGAACTGAGCAAGAATAAAGAGCTTCAAAAACAGCTGAATGAGGAACTTGAACTTCAGGTCAGGGAGCAAACCTCTGAAATCCTGAATAAAAACAAAGAACTGGAAATACAGCGACAGCTGCAACTGGAAATGGAATATAACAAAAGGCTTACAGAACTGGAGCTCAGGGCCATCCGGGCGCAGATCAACCCGCATTTCATATTCAACTGCATGAACTCCATCCAGCTTTTCGTGATGCAGCGGGATTTTGAATCCGCACAGAAATACCTGACGGATTTTTCCTTATTGATCCGCAAGACACTCGACATGTCCAAGCTGAATTTTGTTTCGCTGACCGACGAGATCAATTACCTGAATACCTATCTGAGCCTGGAAAAAATGCGGTTTGAAAACAGGCTGGAATATGAAATCATCATTGATCCGGGGATAATCCCCAATGAGGCCGAGATCCCTTCCATGCTCCTGCAGCCTTATGTGGAAAATGCCGTTAAGCATGGCATCCATGTGCAGCCCGGGAGCACAGGCAAACTACAGCTTACCTTCCGGCAAAAGGATAATGACCTGATCTGTACCATGGAAGACAATGGTATCGGCATCCATAAATCCAAGGAACTTAAACCGGAAAACTCAGGACCATCGCATTTTTCCGCGGGAATGGATCTCAGCAGTAACAGGGCAGAGTTGCTTAACAAGATGTTTAACACGTCCATACGGATAGAAATCCTGGATAAGGAAGATTTGCCGGGTAACCAGAGCGGCACCATAGTGAAAATTACCATCCCCCAATTGTAAAAAAACTTAGGTTAAAACTCCAGATCCGAGCATTCCGTCTGCAATGGATTTCAGACAACCAGGATACTGGATTCAGCAAGGGGAATGAAACGACCAATAGGTTCCAGGAATGCTCCTAGCCCCTGATTCCGAAAAATAGCTTCAAATTCAGGGATTGCTTTTTCTTCCAGGGCGATCAACAGTCCCCCGCTTGTCTGTGGATCTGCAATCAGCTGCTGTTGTAAGTATCCTGTTCCGCTGACTTTGTCCCCATAACTATCCCAGTTCCGGAATGTTCCGCCAGGTACACATCCTTTAAGGATATAGGCTTCCAAATTCGGAAGTATCCAGGGGATATGGTTGAAATAAAGTTCAGCGGAATTTCCGCTTCCTGTGGTCATTTCCAGTAAATGACCAAGCAGCCCGAATCCCGTGACATCCGTCATGGCGGTCACTCCTTCCAGCCTGCCAAGGACTTCTCCAACCCGGTTGAGCTGCATCATCTGTGCAGCTGCAATCCCCCGGTCGGACTTTTCCAGCATTCCCTTTTTTTCTGCCGTGGTCAGGATTCCCACCCCGATCGGTTTGGTCAGGTAAAGCAGGTTCCCCGGTCTGGCCGTATTATTCCTTTTGATATGCCTGATATCGGCCAATCCGTTCACTACCAGACCGAATATGGGCTCGGGGCAGTCAATACTGTGTCCGCCTGCCAGGGGAATACCTGCTTCCAGGCACATGCTTCTTCCCCCTTCCACCACCCGGTGGGCAACTTGCGGAGCAAGGATATTCACCGGCCAGCCCAGGATTGCCAGGGCCAGAACCGGTCTGCCTCCCATGGCATAGATATCACTGATCGCATTGGCTGCGGCAATCCTGCCAAATTCAAAGGGATCATCCACCACAGGCATGAAAAAATCCGTAGTGGCGATCATTGCCGTACCATTACCAAGATCAAATACAGCTGCATCATCCCGGCAGTCATTTCCAACCAAAAGTCCTCCCGGGCCTGCCATCGCTTCATTATTCCGGAGTATCTGGTCCAGCAAAGCCGGGGAAATTTTACATCCGCATCCTGAGCCATGGGAATACTTGGTTAACGCGATCGGTTCCATACATTCTTAACCTTTAAGCCCCTGAAGCCATATTACCCAAAACGGAGGCCGCACTGGTCGCGCCGGGCCGTTCAAAGGCGGCTGTTTCCACCATACTGCCTGCTGATTTTCGGCCCTGGATGGATTTCCCGTAATATTTGTCGTAATAGGTCAGCAGGATGCGGAAACATTCCCTGGTATTGCCTGTTTCCAGCCATTGCAATGCCTCCCTGGCGGTAAGGCCCCCCAGTCTTTTCCCTACTTTGCCAATAGATTGCATCAGTAATTGTTTATCCAGGTTCCCATATTCCCGGATTAGCCGATCCAGCCTTGCTTCAAAAGGAATTTCCAGAAACAACACCCGCGCTTGCCTCATCTGTTGCCAGAATAGCGGCGGAATGACCACATGTCCGATGGCCTGGCTCTCATCTTCCAGCCAGACAGCCCCCGAATCTATGGCAAGCCAAAGTGCTTCGGCCAGCAGGTTCTCAAACATTTCCTGGGATGGCTGAGGTTTGTTTTCCATTGCCCCGAAAGCAGAACCCCGGTGACAGGCAAGTTCTTCCAGATTGATCATATTTCCCCCTTCCCTGCCCCAGTTTTCCAGTAAGGCTGTTTTGCCCGATCCGGTATACCCGCCCAGGACCCGCAAATCATAGGTCCGGGCAAACCTGTTCAGTACCCAGTTACGGTAGGCCTTATATCCCCCTTTTAAGATAAATACCCTATACCCGCACAGATCCAGCAGCCAGGCCATGCCCTGACTACGCATACCCCCTCTCCAGCAATGAATCAGCAGGTGATGTTTATCCGGGATCAGGGACAGCGTCTCTTTGACCAGATGCTGCATGCTGGCACCGAAGAAGCCAAGACCTTCCAGGATAGCTTGTTCCCTCCCATGAAGTTTATATATGGTCCCGATCACTTTACGCTGTTCATCCGTAAATAATGGCAGGTTTATAGCCCGGGGCATATGGGCATGCCGGTATTCATCCGGAGAACGGACGTCCAGCACGGGATGGCATTTGGAAAGATCCATGAACTGATCAATATCAATTTTCTCTGTTGCCATGGCAGGATTCAGTCAGGTAATGGCTTGCAGCGAATATACCTCTTTATCGCTTTTTCCCGCCTCGTCAGCTCACCCGGCGCCCCTTCCACTGATAGGTCTTTACCTTACCCAGGAAAACGGAGAGGAGAATATAGGGAATATGTAAAAACTGTGCAGGGAAGAGCAGCCACAGCATCCGGAGCTTTCCGAAAAACCGGGCTACAGGAACCAGGAATACCCACTCAATAATCGCTTTATACAGGAGCAGGGCTGCCAGCCAAAACCAGGTATCCGGATGGTATGCTGCTATAACGGCGAGCGCCGGAAATAAAAGGTTCCAGCAGTACATGAAAATCAGCATGGCCAGCATACGATGATCATCCAGCCTGCCTATTTTCGAAGACCACCGGATCCGTTGCTGGAAAAATTCATTGAATCCCTTCAACGGCAGGGTACTGACAATGGCCGCAGGGCATTTCAGGAAAAGGACCGATCCCGGAAAGGCCAGCTGCATCTTATGCATCAGCAGGGTATCATCTCCCGAAGCCAGGTGATCAATCCCTGAAAAACCTCCCAGCTCCTGAAAAGCTTTCTTTTCATAGGCCAGGTTAGCCCCATTGCAGACAGCCCCGGTTCCCAGGCCAATAATAGCTCCCGTCATACCCTGGAGACTGACGAAATCCAGGGATTGGAGACATTTGAATAAGTTATCTTCCTGGTGAAAAGCCACCGGACCTGCAATGAACCTGCATTTCTCCCGTTCATAACAATCCACCATATTACTCATCCATTCCCTGCCCATCACACAATCAGCATCTGTAGTAATGATCAGGTCTCCCCTGGACAGGGAAATGGCGGTTTCAATGGCTTTCTTCTTATAGGCATTCAATGCCTTACCGGCAGGGATATGCTCGGAAAGGTTCACCAGATGAATATTTTCCGCAGGAAATGACCGGACCAGGTCTGCAGTCCGGTCTGTGGAATGGTCATTGACCACCAGCACTTCAAAAAGTTCAACCGGGTAATGCTGGTCAATAATCGCCTGCAGACAGGCCAAGATATTATGTTCTTCATTCCGGGTGGGTATGACCACGCTTACCCTGGTAACCGGAACTTGCCGGGGCGGGTCTTTGCTGCATTCCGGTAACATTGACCAGCCATGCCGGTAATAGAGGATCAAGGATCCATAGGAAACAGCCATCCCCAAAATGAACAGCTGAATCATACCCCGATGAGTTTGTCAAGGCTCTGGCGGATCAGGATGGCTGTTTCTGCATTCAGCATCTGATGCCCCCGGTCCAGCACAATCATTTCACAAAGAGGCTGATCTCCGAAAAACCGCCTGCCCCAGGACGGGGGAATGACCTGGTCATACTTCCCGAAAATCAGTAAAAGGGGGATATGGTTCTCCAAAAGTATTTTCCGGACCTTGCTGACAGAGGGGTTCATCTCTTTCATGCTGGTCCATATCCGGTATACCTGTTGACGCTTTTCCCTTGACTCCATCTTCTGGGAAGCAAATTTAAATACCCCCCTGTTGACCAGTCCCAGGAAGCGGCCCGTGCGCATTAATCCGAAAAACTGGCCGGAATGGTTAATAAAATGATGGAAAATCCGGTTTCCCAGCCAGGTGCGTGTGGCAAGACTATGCCAGAAATTGGTCCTCAAGCCATCCGGAGCCAGGAGCACCAGCGCGCTAATCCCGGATGGCATGAGTTGCATGGCGCATAGCGCCAGCCTGCTGCCCATACTGTATCCCAGTAAAATGCATTTTCCCTTTCCGAACCGTTCCAGGACCAGGACCAGCATTTCCTTCAGTTCCTCCGGCCTGAAATACCGTCCTGGCCAGCCCGTTTCTCCATGACCGGGCAGATCGATGGAAACCAGGGTATATCCCTTGGCAAAAGAGGTTTCCAGGCATTCGAAACTATGGCAGGATTCTCCGAACCCATGGAGACAGATCAGTAGCAACGGACCATTCCCTGCTGTAATCCCATGGAAACGGCCTTTGCTATGCGACAGGTAAAAAGGCTCCATGGGAACGGGGTGATGCGATTTTGAAAATAATACCTGCAAAAATCAGACTTAAGGGCCATAACTCAAAATGAGGGGTCATTTCCGGCCAATCGGCTGGTTTTGGTCATTTAGCCTGCATGATGTAAATTACCCTGAGCAAAACCTGATTATGGAAAGTGCAAAATCCGCCCAGGCTGCCCTGAAGGGCGGGGAGTTCCTGGTCCGTGCATCCGGTCCCTTTGACCAGTTCATCCCTGAGGATTTCAGCGAAGAGCAACTCATGATCAGGGATGTAGCCGCACAATTTATAGTGACTGAGGTACATCCGGTGATAGACCGGATCGACCGTCTGGAACCCGGACTCATGGTTTCCCTGCTGGAAAAGGCGGGGGCTCAGGGATTGCTCGGAGCTTCATTTCCGGAACAATACGGAGGTATGGGAAAGGATTTCATCACTTCCACCCTGATCAATGAAGTGATGGGATCCGGAAATTCCTTTTCTGTCGCCATGGCAGCACATACCGGCATCGGGACATTACCAATCCTGTATTTTGGCACGGATATTCAGAAGGAGAAGTATATTCCCGGTCTGGCATCCGGGGCGTTAAAGGGAGCTTACGCCCTGACCGAACCCAATTCCGGATCTGATGCCCTGAGCGCGAAAACCACGGCCAGACTGGATGGAAGCGGCACTCATTACCTGATCAATGGACAAAAATGCTGGATAACCAATTCCGGATTTGCCGACATTTTCACTGTTTTTGCAAAAATAGACGGAGACAAGTTCACTGCTTTTATTGTGGAAAAGGGCACTCCGGGATTATCCCTGGGTGAGGAAGAACATAAAATGGGGATCAAAGGATCTTCCACCCGCCAGGTGTTTTTCCAGGACTGCCGGGTACCGGTGGAAAATGTCCTGGGAGAAATCGGCAAAGGACACCTGATTGCCTTCAATATCCTCAATATCGGCCGCCTGAAACTTTGCGCTGCAGCCCTGGGTGCATCGAAATATGTGGCGGATATTACCGTCCGGTATGCCAATACCCGGGAGCAATTCGGACATCCGATTGCCTTTTTTGGCGCCCTCCAGCATAAAATAGCTGAGCAGGCTGTACGAATTTTTTCCTGTGAATCTGCCTTATATCGGGTAGCTCAGCTTATTGACCGGAAGGAGCAGGACTTGCTTCATAGCGGAAAATCATTTGGAGATGCCCTGCTTGGTGCCGCTGAGGAATATGCTATTGAATGCGCTATCCTCAAAATCAATGGTTCTGAAGTGCTGGATTATGTGGTTGACGAGGGTGTTCAGGTGCACGGGGGGAATGGTTTTTCGGATGAATATGAGATATCCAGGGCATACCGGGATTCCCGGATCAACCGGATCTTTGAGGGCACCAATGAAATCAACCGGTTGCTGATCATGGATATGCTCCTCAAGCGAACCAATAAAGGCAAAATTGACCTGATGGGTCCTGCAATCGGCGTTCAGCAGGAACTGATGAACATACCGGAGATGAATACGGATGAGCGTATGTTTGCCTCCGAACAAACCCTGATTTCCGGGATAAAAAAAGCGATCCTGATGGTCGCAGGGGCTGCGGTGCAGAAACTCGGTCCTCAGTTGGAAACTCAGCAGGAGCTGCTGATGAATATTTCAGATATGATCATCACCGTGTTCCTGGCAGAAAGCTCCCTGTTTAGGGTAATGAAAATGGCTGACCAGCGGGGAATGGACCCCGTCAAATGGCAAATCGACCTGATGCGGGTTTTCCTATCCGATTCCGTAACCCTGGTGACAAAAGCTGCACAGGATGCCATCAATGCATTTCTACAAGGTGATGAACAGCGGATGATGCTGAGTGGATTAAAAAGATTTACCCGGACTGAACCCTATAATACCCAGGCTGCCAGGCGGCGTATCGCCGAAAAGCTGATCACTGAAAACCGGTATTGTTTTTAAGCCTTTGCCATATGGATACCCGGTTACAGTATCATGAGGATTCCGCCCTGATGGAGCTACAGGTCAGGATCCTCAGGACAGGGATGGATGCGCTGGGTACCTATTTTATCCCGGATAAAACGATTTTTTATCCGGGCGGAGGAGGCCAGCCCCAGGATGAAGCCTGGCTGATCGGTTCGCAGGGAAAGAAAATCCCTATTCTGAAAGCTGCCACCGAAGATCATTCCCTGAAACATTATTACCCCGCGACTGAAGACAGTTTTCAGGAAGGGAACCTGGTGGCAATGGAAATCAATCCGGAAACAAGACTTCTTCATTCCAGGATCCATACAGGCGGGCATCTGGTTAGCTCCCTGGTATATGAATACCTGAAATGGCCCCTGATCCCGGTAAAAGGATACCATTATCCTGACAGCCCCTATGTGGAAATGTCCAACCTCGAAGGCATGAGCAGTTTTCCGGTTTCGGAACTCGATGCCGGTCTTCGGGAAGCAATAAAAAAAGACCTGCCCGTCCATATCAGTGCTGATGGTTCACTGGACGGCGATAGGGTGAAAACTTTCATTCCCCCCGGTTTTCAGCTTGCTGCAGGAAAATCCCTGAGGTGGGTGGGCATAGAAGGATTCAGGTATTACCCCTGTGCAGGCACCCATACCCGCTCTACAGGAGTCCTCTCCCGGATCCATATCAAATATTGTAAAGGCAAAAAAGGGAATATCCGGATTGCCTATCAGGTGGATTGATGATTTTTTCAGAAATCATCTCTTTATTCTTTACCCACAAAACATCAAATGCATTTTTCTGGATTCAGGTGAATAAGCCCAGTTAATCCGCTGCAAAAAGCCAAGGTCCAGGTCCTGAAAATTGACAGACCCACCAGCCTTGAAAAAAGGTTCAGCTTTGTCTAAATACCGTAACCCCATTTGATATTTATAGGGGTTTCAAATAAACAACCCCCATAAAATATAAACGCAATGAAATATACAAGCTATTTTACTGACACGAACTTAGCTACAAAAGGGTTTCCATGGAACAAATTCAAAGCAGGATGAAACAAACAATAGATTGGATGGGGGGAGTATGGCTGAAAAAAAATATTGGTTCAGGCTAGGGCATACTTTTAGCGAAAGCCGAATATTTCATATCCCCTTAATGCGGTTATTCTCTTGTAACCATTTAAAATGTTCTTTTCCGGAGCAAACCCTCCTTCTGGACTTCATACTGAATGTATTAGGAACAACATAAATTATAGTGAAGAATAAACGCATTAATCCATCAACAGCTTTGCCAGTTGGTGAAACGCAATACCGGGAAAAGATAGGATTGAAGCGGAAA
>DATLTB010000019.1:0-35796 GCA_035533815.1 Chitinophagaceae bacterium | reverse complement strand
TATCCGCTATTTTCGGGATGGTTAAGGTAGATTTATCCCAATTAATTTCCCTCTTATTACAAGGGCATTGAAATGACTGATGTCCTCCCCGTTTTTTATAGTTGGGAAATCCCCCTCCTCTAAAGAAATGCTGATAGGCTTCATCCATGTTCAATATGGCTGTATTCAGGGACTGGCTGTCGGGTTCCCTGAGCCAAGATATTTCTTTTTTTGCTTCAGCTAATTGTTTCATCAGATCAAAGCACTAATGGATTGACAGCGTTCCCATAACCATTTTCGAAGATACAGACAGGTATTATACACATACCGGGTGCAGCCAAAATTCTTATTCATCAGCTCCTGTTACTCTTTGGTCGGATATATCCTGTATTTGTAAGCTTTGAGCATATACAAAAATACCTAATTAGTCCCAGTAAGTATTTAGTTACCATTTTTTATTCTGGGACCGGGTTGCTATATTTAGCCTAAAAAACCAGCACCCGAAGGAATAACGCTCATACCTTATTTCGGAAAGCCATAAATCCAATTTCTGTTCCATGTTTCACCCGCTTCATACCAGACCGGGAAAAAGCCTGCTCTTCTGGGGAGGATTATTGCTTTGTGTATGGTTAAGCCCTGAACCGGCCCGGGCCCAGGCCCGCAATGAGAATGGCTTTCCCTTTATCACTATTTATTCCCCCCAGACCTACCACGGGAATTTCCAGATCTGGAGTATCATTCAGGGAACCAACGGTATCATGTATTTCGGGAATTCTGCTAACGGCATCCTGCAATATGACGGGGTGAACTGGAGCCAGGTTCCCGAAACTCAGCACCATTCCCTGTCGATCGTCCGCTGCTTTGGCCGGGACAGGAATGGAACAATCTTTTTTGGATCTTCCGGAGATTTCGGATACCTGGGCCAGGATAGCCTGGGACAAACCGTGGCCATATCCCTGCTGCCTGAAGTTCCGGAGGGAAAACGTAAATTCTCGGACGTCTGGTCCATTCAGACTGCGGGCAACAGCGTGTATTTCCAGTCCCGGGAACGGCTTTTCCGACTGACCCGGATCCGGTCGGGCAACCGGAATTCCTGGACCTGCAGGTCCTGGGAACCTGGAACCCATTTTATGTACAGTTTTTACCTGGATAGCATCCTGTATGTCCATGAACAGGGGTTGGGACTGTTTAAAATGGTGCATGATTCCCTGGTCCTGATCCCCGGCAGCCAGTTCCTCGGACAGGACCGGATGCAGGTGATGCTGCCCTATCCCGGGCCCATGCCAGGATCCACCATGCCAGGCAAGGTTTACCTGATTGCCACTTTCACTCACGGCATTTTCCTTTTCGACGGCAGGCATTTTCTCCCCTTCCATACCAGCGCTGACCGGCAGTTACAATTGAGCGGGGGCATCTATAAAGGACTGTATCAGGATGGAAATTACATACTGGCGACCTTCAATGCCGGGGTGTTCATTATTGACCCCCGGGGAAAATGGTTACAGCAAATCGATTTGAATACCGGTTTGCCAAGCAATGCAGTCCTGGGCCTTTATGGCGATCTAAGTGGCAACCTCTGGCTGGGACAGGATAAGGGAATATCCAAAGTAGATATCAATTCCCGCTTCACCCGTTTCGGTCCGAGTTCGGGGATCACATCTACCCCAATGTCAGTCGGACGTTCGGGGAACGGAACCCTGTATGTAGGGACCAACAGCGGGATATTCAGATTCGATTCTACGGATGCGCAATTCCACGAGGACCGATCGGTAGATAATTATCAGGTCTTCCAATTGCTTCGGGATGGCAATACCCTGCTGATCCCCACCAGCGGTCTTTACGTGGTCAAAGGGAATGCTTCTCTGTTGGTGCGGCCTTCCACCCAAAGTGACCTGGACCTGGCCGTCCTGCTGATCCCCGGAAAGAATCAGCACCTGCTTTTGGCTGGGACTACCTTTGGTCTGACCGCCTTTGTCCGGGATTCGTCCATTGCCTCCGGATGGAAGTACCTGGGATATTTCCCCCGGATCAAGGAAGGGATAGTGGCCCTTGCCGAAGACGGACAGGGGCGGATCTGGGCCGGCACCCTCAACGGAACTGTTTATCAAATTGTCCTGAAATCAGGTGCCAACGGTAAATCTCTTCTGGACGCATCCTCCATAACTGTTTATAGCCAGGGACGGCCGGAACTCGAAGCACCGGATGGGAAGACCGGGAACCTGGCCGATTTTAATGGTAGGCTCTTCCATATCCGGGATCAGGTATATTTCATCGGGGATTCCTCCCTGTATCATTTCGATGCAGCCCGGAACCTCTTTGTTTCAGATACCAGCTTCGGGAAAAATCCTCATTTTGGATTAAGGGTGGTGACGGACTCCCTGGGACGGGTTTGGATGAGCCTAAACAGTAATTATATCATTGCTTATCCTCAGGGAAATGGAACGTATAAACTGGATTCCACCACCCTGCTCCCGTTGGCGGATCAGTTACTGACCAATGTCTTTCCGGACCAGGACGGGATCATATGGGCTTCCACAATCGACGGACTGATCCGCTACGATCCGAATATCGGGAAAAGAAAAGAGCCTCCCTTTAATACCCTGATCCGGAAAGCGCTGGCTGGTGGGCACCTGCTCAATCCGGATACTGGCGGTCCGGCAGGCCCTGCGGAAATTTCCTTTCGGGATAATTCAGTTCGGTTCGAATTTGCAGCACCCTATTTCATTCAGGAAAATAAGACCCAGTACCAGACCTGGATGCAAGGATTTGATACCGGATGGAGTGCCTGGGGCAGCAATACCTATAAGGAATATACCAACCTGCCGATCGGTAGTTATGTTTTTCGGGTGCGTGCCCGAAACCTCTATCACCAGACCGGAAAAACAGCTTCCTTTTCCTTTTCGGTCCTGCCTCCCTGGTACCGCAGCTGGTGGGCATATCTGAGCTATAGTTTGCTCATCCTGGCTGCGGTATTCCTATTGATCAAATGGCGTACCCGTAAACTGGAGACCGAGCACCGGGAACTTGAACTGACCATCCGGAAACGAACTTCGGAATTGAGTGAACGGTTGGAAGAACTAGCCCTGATCAATAAGGTGCAGGAAGCCCTGGCGGGCAACCTGGAAATACAGGCCATATTTGATTTGATCGGGGACCGCCTGCGGCAATTATTCAAAACAGACACTATCGGAATCTCCACCCTGGACCCGGAAAATAGCCTGGAAATGGTGCATTACCGTTTCGAAAACGGGGAACGGATATCCCCTGCACCAAAACCCCTTGATAAATTAGGCCGGCACCTGGCCGATACCGGACAATATATCCTGATCCGGAATTCTGAGGATGGGCAAAAATGGTTTTCGGGACAATCCATTGCCGGAAATAACCCCATCCAATCGGGCCTTTATGTACCCTGGTTCCTGGATAAGAAACTGGCTGGTTACCTTGGGTTGCAGGATACCCGACGGGAGAACCTGTTCGGGGCATCCGACCTGGGCTTGCTGGAGACCCTGGCCAGCTGCATGAGCATCGCCCTGGAAAATGCCCGCCTGTTCGAGGAGACCAGGCGACTGCTGGCCGAAGCCAAACAACGGGCTACTGAACTGGGAACCGTAAACCAAATCAGCCGGACCATGTCCTCCCTGCTGGATCCGCAAGACCTGATCCGGTTGGTTGGAGATCATATCCGGGAATTGTTCAGGGCCAATATTGTGTACCTGGCCCTCCTGAACAAAAAGACCCAGGTCATTGATTTCGCCTATCAGTACGGGGAAAATATGCCTTCCCGCAAGATCGGGGAAGGACTGACCTCAAAGATCCTTATTTCGGGGGAACCCTTGCTGATCAATAAGGACATGGACCTGCGAAAGGAAGAACTGGGCATCCGTTCTGTGGGACTTCCGGCAGCCTCCTACCTGGGGGTTCCCATACCGGTAGGGGCGGAGATCATCGGAGTCATCAGCGTCCAGAGCACTGAAAATGAAAACCACTTCGATGAGGATGACCAGCGGCTGCTGGGCATCATCGCCTCTGCCGTCGGAGTAGCGATCCGCAATGCCCAGTTATTCCGGGACCTGCAGCAGGCAAAACTGGAAGCGGAAGCAGCCGGAAAAGCAGCCGAAAGGGCCAATGAAGCCAAAAGCGCCTTTCTCTCAACGGTCAGCCATGAACTCAGGACTCCATTGACCTCCGTGCTGGGATTCGCCAAGATCATCCAGAAGCGAATGGAAGACCGGATATTCCCGCACATCGATGCCAGCGATCCCAAGACCCAAAAAGCCGTCGACCAGATCACCGAAAACCTGAAAGTGGTCATTTCAGAAGGAGAACGGCTGACCCACCTGATCAATGATGTGCTCGACCTGGCTAAGATCGAAGCCGGCAAGATGGAATGGAACTCCCAATTGGTGTCCATGCCCGAAGTGGCCGATCGTGCCATCGCGGCCACCACTTCCCTGTTTGACCAGAAATCGGTACAACTGATCCGCGAGATCAAGGGGCCTGTCCCCGAGATCCTCGGGGATCCCGATAAGCTGATCCAGGTAGTGATTAATCTACTGTCCAATGCGATCAAGTTCACCCAACAAGGATCGGTGACCTGTCGGGTAACCAATGAGGAAGATGCCATCCTGGTCCGGATCATTGATACCGGAATTGGCATCGCCCCTAAGGATTATGAAGCCGTCTTCGAACAGTTCAAGCAGGTAGGTGGAGATACCCTGACAGACAAACCGAAGGGGACCGGACTGGGTTTACCTATTTGTAAAGAGATCATTGAACATCACGGTGGCCGGATCTGGGTGGAAAGTGAGGTTGGCAAAGGAAGCATTTTTTCCTTTTCCATACCGCTGGCCCCCACCAGCGCCGGGGGGAAAAGTATGCCCATGGCCTTCAATGACCTGGTGAAGCAATTGAAGGAACAGATTACCCTGCCCCAGGAAGGTTCCGTTTCCCGCAATGCCCATATCCTCATCGTGGACGATGATGAGGCCATCCGCTCCCTGCTGAAACAGGAACTGGAGGATGCGGGTTACCAGATCCAGGAGGCGGAAAACGGGAAAAAGGCGCTGGAAAGCATCCGGAATAACCGGCCCGACCTGATCCTGCTGGACGTAATGATGCCGGAGATGAATGGATTCGACTTGGCTGCGATCCTGAAAAATGACCCACAGACGATGAATATTCCCATCGTCATCCTGTCCATTGTGCAGGATAAATCCAGGGGATACCGCATCGGGGTGGATCGCTACCTGACCAAGCCTTTCAATACGGTCGAACTATTCGCCGAGATCAATAGTTTGCTCGAGCAGGGGCAATCCCGGAGGAAGGTCATGATCGTGGACGAGGATACAGCTGCGGTCCGGTCCCTGACCGAGGTCCTGGTGGCCAAGGGCTATCAGGTCCAGGAATCGGACGGCAACAGCCTGCTGGAAAAGGCCCGGGAGATGCAGCCTGATATCATCATCCTGAACTCGGTCATTTCGGGAAAAAATGAAATGGTAAAGACCCTGAGATTTGAAAAAGGGATGGAAAAAGTGCTTTTTTTGATTTACCAATAAGTGTTGTATTGATTCATAACCCCCTGTTTGCATGGAACAAAAAATTCTGATCGTAGACGACGAGGCCCATATCCGGATGCTCCTGGAACAAACCCTGGAGGACCTGGAAGATGAAGGGGTGGCTTTCTTTTCCGCCCAGAACGGAGAGGAGGCCCTGGAGATCATACAAGCAGAAAAACCCCGGCTGGTCTTCCTGGATGTCATGATGCCCCGGATGAACGGGATGGAAGTCTGCCGCCAGGTGAAGCGGGAATGGGGACTGGATGAAGTGTTCATCGTCCTGCTGACGGCCAAGGGTCAGGAATTGGACCGCAAAAAAGGTCAGGAGGTTGGGGCTGACCTATATATGACCAAGCCTTTCGACCCCGAAGTGATCCTGGCCAAGGCCAGGGAGGTCCTGGGATTATAACAGGCCATGATTTTACCTACAAGCAGGAATGTCTGATGGACAAGGTCAGCCTTAAACAGGTCCTCCGCAAACAGAAAGAGCTTATCCAGCTCATTGATTCCCTGGCTATCGGATTGAATGCCCGGGTCCGGGTAGAGGAGGAGGGAGGAAACCTGTTATGGACCCATGGGGAGCTGGCAGCGGACTTCCGTATTCCGGTACTGGCCGACGGCCAGATCGCAGGCTGGGTCAGTGGCGATGAAAACGCCCCTTTCTTTGCCAGCCTGTTAGCCCAGCAATTGGGGCAGGAGTCAGGGCGGATCAAAATGGGCCGGGAGGTCCTGAACCTGTACAGGGAGATCAACCTCATCTTCAATTTTTCCGAAAAGATTGCCCAAACGATTGACCCCAGGGAGATTTCCCGGATTGCCCTGGAAGAAGCGGGCCATGTGATCCCCTCCGATTACGGGGCGATCCTGTTTTGGGATGAATCCTCCAGGGGATTAACGGTGGAGGCCAGCACCGACACCTCCTTTTTTGAAGAATCCCGGATCAACCAGGAATTCCACCTGCTGCTGGGCATCATCCTGAATGGTCAATCCGATATCCTCGGTGGGCTGTCCGCGCTGAAGGAACACGGAATCATCCCCGAAAAGGTGAGTACCCTGATGTATGCCGCACTCAAGGTGAAGCACCGCATTATGGGAGCCTTCATCCTGGGGAGCGGGATAGCTGATCAGTTCACTGCTGCCTCCCTGAAATTGCTGACCACCATCTCCCTGCAATCCGCTTCGGCTATTGAGAGTTCCCTGCTCTTTGAAAAGAATATCCGGGAAAGCCGGGCAAGCGAGGAAGCTATGCGGCAGGTCCTGGAAATCACTGCCAAGTTCGTACCGGGTCCGTTCATCCGTTCCCTGGGCCATAAGGCGATCACGGATGTGAAATTAGGAGACCAGGCTGAAAGGCAGGTGACCGTGCTGTTCACCGATATCCGGGATTATACCCGGCTGTCCGAATCGATGACCCCGGAAGCGACTTTTGGATTCATCTGCTCCCTGAATGAACACCTGGGACCGGTGATCCGGAGGCATAACGGCTTCATCAACCAGTATCTTGGGGATTCTATCATGGCCATATTTCCCGGGGATGCCGGCGATGCATTGCAGGCTGCCATTGCCATACAGCAGGAGGTAAAGGAATTCAACCTGGTCAGGTCTGATAAAGAACTGGTGCCAGTCCGGATTGGCATCGGTATGCATACTGGTCCCCTGATCATGGGGATCACGGGCGACTTGGAGCGGCTGGACGCCTGTACGATCTCTGATACCGTCAATACGGCCTCCCGAGTCGAAAGCCTGACCAAACATTATCATACAGATATATTGCTCAGCGAGGCCAGCCTGAATCAAATACCGAACCCGGAGGTCTTCCATCTAAGGAATCTTGGCCAGGTTCAACTGAAAGGCAAACTAAAGTCCATCACAATCTATGAATGCTTCGATTGCAATGAGGCGTCCCGGCTTCCCGCCAAGGTCCGGACCCTCCCGCTATTCCAGCAGGCTATAACCCTGTATACAGGTAAATCCTATCCAGAGTCAAGAGATGCCTTCCGGGAGGTCCTGGAACAAGATCCCGGTGACCAGGTAGCCCGCTTTTTCTATGAATATATCTACCGGGTCATGGGATCCGGAATGCCGGAACAGGTGACCGGGATCGTGGCAATGGAAGAAAAATGATCGTTTCCATCACCCCTGGCCCAATTGCAGGAATACAACGATGATTGATTTTCCAGGTTCCTAAGAAACTAACTATACCATAGGTTCCGATCCTGTTTTCTTCTTGGAAATAGCAGCCCCGATCAGGGAGCTGATTGCGCCTACCACCACATTCCCAATAGCACCAAATCCAATTACGGAGATGACAAAAAACCGACTAACCATCTGTAAGGCGGTGTTGATTTGATCTGAAGTTAGGCTTGAACCCTGTGCCTCCATCCGCTGGCGGCTCATCTCCATGATAGCTTCTTTATAAGCCGGCACCAGGGCAATGAATATGGCCAGGAACAGGATATAGATGAGTGTGGAAATTGCCGTGGTCCGGAACCCCACAACAAAAAGATCTCCGAAACGGGCATTACCCTGCATGGCTTTAGCATGGCTGGCTACTGAAAAAATAATCAGGGCTACAAAGATCAGGGTGGGAATCCATTCCAGCACCTGATGGGTTAGCAGGTTAAATACATAATACAAGGTAAAAATGGCGATCTGCACCATACCGGTGATTAATCCGAAGGAGAGATGCGTTTTTGGAGGCTGTTCCGGAGTAGCCTCCGGAGGACTTGACATATTTTCCATGGTGCATGTTTTAGGATTAAAAAATCAGGCATTGACCGTGATTCACTACCGCCTTTACTTTTCCGGTCATGGAATGACCGATAAATGGGGTATTCGAAGACCGGGAGTGAATATCTTCTTTTTGAAATATCCAGGATGTGTCCGGATTAAAAATAGTCAGATTGGCCGGCTCATTCTCGGCAATCTGAGGAACCGGCAATCCAAATACCTGCCGGGGATGAACCGACAGGAGGGCTACCCGCTCTTCCAGGGGCATTTGATCCAATACCTGGTTGAGTATGCCAAAACTGGTTTCCAGGCCGATCATTCCTTCCCCGGCATATTCAAATTCAACCGCCTTGCTGTCCTTGTCCTGGGGCAGGTGATGGGTGGCAATGCAGTCCAGCACCCCTTCCTGCAGGGCCTTCCTCAGGGCCATTGTATCTTCCAGGCTGCGCAGGGGGGGGGTAACTTTCAGGTGAGCATCATAATTTTCCAGCAGGTTATCAGTCAGCAAGAGGTGGTAAGGAGTGACCGAAGCCGTTACCCGGATACCCTGCCGTTTCGCTTCCCGGATCAGGTCCACCGAACCGGAAGTGGAAATTCCGGTAAAATGAATCCGGGATCCTGCATATCTGGCCAGTTCAAGGTCCCGGCGGACCATGAGTTCTTCTGCAATGGCCGCTTTTCCTGGCATACCCAGCCGGGTGGAGGAAATTCCTTCATTCATTAATCCATTCAAACTGATGCTGCGGTCTTCCGGAATCTGGATGATTACCCCATCGAATGCCCGGATATATTGCAGGGCTTTGACCAGGAAGCCGGATGGCTGAATCGGATTCAGCCCATTGGAAAAGGCCAGGGCTCCGGACTGGTGCATATCATACATTTCTGCCAGGGCCTTGCCCTGCAGGTCCCGGCTGACGGCTCCGATCGGGATGATGTCCACCAGTTGGCCGGAGGCTTTTTTGCGGATGTATTCAATTTCAGACCTGGACTGCAGGCAGGGCAAAGTATCCGGGATAACCATGACTGCCGTATAACCGCCAGCAGCCGCGGCAGCGCTGCCCGATGTTAAATCTTCCCGGTATTCATATCCCGGGTCACAGAATTGGGCAAAGACATCCATCCAGCCGGGAGAAACATAAAGACCTTTTGCTTCAATCACCTGAGCACCCTGATCCGAAATGGCTTCTCCAATCTGTTTAATGATCCCATCCATGATCAGGATATCCCGGATTTTACCCTGGAATGGACTCCCGGGGGCAAGTATCCTAACTTTCCTGATCAATAGTTGCATGCAGGGGTGAAAACGTTGATTTTAGATGGAACAGGGCAAAAATAATCAAAAAGTTTCCCTTTGCCCGATATTGGTGCCGGAATCTGTCCAAACGATACCGGGGGGAATGCCCTGATCTGGCTATTTTTGCTAAAACTGCTTCCCCATGATAAATAAGTTTTTGTTTCCTAAGGCAGCCTGGTTTTTGCTGATTGGACTGGGTTTATGGCGGCTTGGCTATTCCCAGGACAAAAGCAAACTCATCCAGCTGGTGAAAAGAAAATTTCAGCTGATGAGCCGCCATGAACTCGATGCTGCGGCTTCCATGTATAGTGACAGCGCCAGGATTGCTTCCCTCGGGTACCGGGAAATACAAATCGGACCAGCCGGATTTAAATCTGTCTATTCCAGGTATTTCACCGGATCACCGGACCTAAGCTATACCATCAGCCGGATCATCCCTTCCAAACACACGGTGACCGTGGAATATACTTCCACAGGGACCATCCGGCATGTGGAGCAGCAGGCATCCGATTATATGATTGGCAAAACCTATTCCCTGAAAAACTGCAGTATCCTGGATTTCCGGAATGGGAAAATTGTTTCCGAGATGACTTATTTTGACCAGGTTTCCTTCCTGACACAGGTGGGGTTTTTTGGGCAACACCGGTGATTCCTGGTTATGCCATGTTTTTTGACAAAATGTAAAGTATATTTGTCTTTATGTAAAATATACATTACATTTGTATTAAAATTTTATGCTACTCCTTCGCTTACTTCCGCACCGGTTTAAAATAATTGGCTGGTTAATCCTTATCCCGGCAAGCTTTGCCGGGGTTCTGCTGAGCTTTTCAGGATTTCAGGCAAACTGGTTATATGCCAGGGTATTTGCCATATTCCCAGGTGATATTTTTGGTTTCACGAGGCCCTTTAGTTTTATCCGGACCAATATCACCGATACGGTGGTAGGCATTTTATGCATTGGAGGGGCAATGCTGGTAGCCTTTTCCAGAGAAAAAAAAGAAGATGAATACATCGCATCTATCCGGTTTTCATCCCTGCTCTGGGCTGTATGTATAAATTATTTTTTTTTGCTGCTGGCCTTCCTGTTTGTTTATGGTACTTCCTTCCTGACGGTCATGGTATATAATATGTTCACCGTTTTAATCCTTTTCATCACCCGCTTTAATTATTTGCTATTTAAACATGCAAAACCTGTTCCTGATGAAAAATAATATTAAAGTGGAAAGGGCAATAAAAGGGCTCACTCAGGAGGATCTGGCAAACAAAGTTTCGGTCAGCAGACAAACCATCAATGCCATGGAAGCTAATAAATATGTCCCTTCTACCGTACTGGCTCTAAAAATTGCCAGGGTGTTCAGTAAGCAGGTGGAAGATATTTTCTTCCTGGAGAAAAAAGATTAATCTTCCGGCACCCCCCCCTTGAGCATGGATGTTTTAGCCCCTTAATTCGGGGAACTTAGCTGAGTTTTTATTTCCCCGAGCAGGGCCGCACCCCGTCTTTCCCTTGTATTAAATAAGCCGGTGATGTACATTTGGACTATCCTGATCCGATGGGGTTAAAAATCTGTTGAGTTTATGGTTCCTGCATCCTGTCTTAAAAAAACATGGCTATTTTTTATTTCCTGGTTTGTTGCCTTGCATACATTGATGGCCCAGACCGTTGATCCTGCCCTGCTCAGCTCCCTGCAATGGCGATGTATCGGTCCTTACCGGGGTGGCAGGACCTGTTCGGCTGCAGGTTCGGCCAGTCAGCCCAATATATTTTATGTGGGTGCAGTGGACGGGGGGATCTGGAAAACGGATGATTATGGCCGCACCTGGAAACCGGTATTTGATCATGAACCCACAGGCTCTATCGGGTCCCTGGCCGAATCCCCCTCCAATCCGGATATCCTGTATGCAGGAAGCGGGGAAGGCCTGCACCGGCCCGATCTGTCGACCGGTGATGGCATATATAAAACCGAAAATGGAGGCCGAAGCTGGACCCATCTTGGGCTTCGGGATGGCCAACAGATCCCTTCCATAGCTATCGATCCCCAGGATCCCAGCCGGTTGTTTGTGGCGGTATTAGGCCATCCGTATGGACCTAATGCCCAACGTGGCGTATACCGGTCCACAGATGGAGGAAAAAGTTTTCAACAGGTCTTGTATGTAGATGAGAATACCGGAGCAGACCAGGTGCTGCTGGATCCCCAAAATTCCTCCGTGGTATTTGCCACACTCTGGAAATCCCGGGAAGGACCCTGGGAAAACGGGGCCTGGGACGGTTTCGGAGGGGTGTTTAAATCCACGGACGGGGGGACCACCTGGAAAAAGATCGGTAAAGGGCTGCCTGGCAACGGTGATAGTTTGACCCAGGTCCACCTGGCCATTGCTGCCAGTCAGCCGAGTCGGATGTATGCAGCTGTGGCCTATGGCCGGAAACTCGGCATTTTCCGGTCCGACGATGGGGGATCAACCTGGAACAGGATCACCCGGGATCCCCTCCCCGCTGATCGCATCGGGGGAGGAGACCTCCCCGTGCTTGCCGTGGACCCTAAGAATCCCAACCTGGTTTATAGCACCAGCATCGTGATGTGGAAATCCCTGGATGGGGGGAAGACCTGGACGGGTTTCCGCGGGGCACCCGGTGGAGATGATTATCAGAATGTCTGGATCAACCCGGTCAATCCGGATATCCTGCTCGTGGTCAGCGACCAGGGGGCCATTATTACTGTGAACAGCGGTAAATCCTGGAGTTCCTGGTATACCCAGCCTACTGCCCAGCTCTATCATGTGGAAGCAGACAATGCATTTCCGTATAACCTTTACAGCGGCCAGCAGGAAAGCGGTTCGGTGGGTATTGCCAGCCGCAGCAATGACGGGGAGATTACGGACCGGGAATGGCATCCGGTTGGCGCTGAAGAATATGGATATGTGGCTCCCGATCCCCTGAATCCGGATATTGTATATGGAGGCAAGGTCAGCCGTTATGACAAAAGGACCGGACAGGTTCAGGATGTATCCCCGGGCGCAGTCCATGGAGGGAAATACCGGTTTCTCCGTACGGCGCCTTTACTTTTTTCCCCCCTGGATCCCCATACTTTGTACCTGGGGGGGAATGTCCTGTTTAAGACCCAGGATGAAGGCCATTCCTGGCAGGTCATCAGCCCGGACCTGACCCGCAATACCTGGAATATTCCCCCAAGTGTAGGGATATACCGCACCAAACAGATGGAACATATGCCCAGAAGGGGGGTCATTTATACCGTAGCCCCTTCTCCCCTTGAAGAGCACCTGATCTGGGCCGGCACAGATGACGGACTGATTCAGGTTACCCGGGACGGAGGGAAGCACTGGACCAATGTCACCCCACCGGAAATTCATTCCTGGAATAAGGTTTCCCTGATTGATGCCGGGCATTTTGATCCCCAAACCGCTTATGCTGCAGTGAACAATATCCGGGTGGATGATCAGCGTCCCCATATTTTCCGCACCCATGACGGGGGCAAAACATGGACACCCATTGTACAAGGATTACCCGATGAACCGGTCAATGCAGTCCGGGAGGACCCTGTATCAAAAGGCTTGCTGTATGCCAGTACGGAAACAGCCGTATATGTTTCCTTCGACGATGGGGACCACTGGCAGAGCCTGAGACTGAATATGCCAGCCACTTCAGTCCGGGACATCATGATCAAGGACAATGACCTGGTAGCTGCGACACATGGAAGGGGGTTCTGGATTTTGGATGATATCACCCCATTGCGGCATATTTCAGGGATCCACGGGGAAGAAAATTACCTGTATCCCCCAGCGGATGCAGTCCGGGTCAGGTGGGATATGAACACGGATACTCCCCTGCCACCGGATGAACCGGCTGGTCAGAATCCGCCTGATGGAGCCATCCTGGACTATTTCCTTAACGACCATGTAGAAGGGAAAATCAGCCTGGAAATCACCGGCGCTTCAGGAAAACTGATCAGGGTTTATTCCAGTGCTGATACCCTGGCAGCCATTCCCCATGTCAATATCCCCCTGTACTGGATCCGTCCGCAACAAATCCTGAGTGCGGCTCCGGGGGAACATCGGTTTATCTGGGATCTCCATGAACAACCCCTGAATATACCGGCTAATTATTCCATTGGAGCCGTATACCACAATACACCGGCCGAGCCCAGTTCACCCTGGGTGATGCCTGGAATATATACGATTACCCTTAAAGTGCAGGGGAAAAGCTATTCCCGGAAAATCAAGGTCGATATGGATCCCCGGGTGAAGACTCCGGTTGCAGATCTGCAGTTGCAGTTCAATCTTTCCCAATCCTGCTATCAGCACCGGCTGAACATCATGACTGCGCTGCATCAACTTCAAAGTTTCCGCAGCCAGATAAATGCTTACCCGCATGCCATTTCCCCTGATTTGTCCGATTCCCTGCTTGTCCTGGACCAACTGGCTGAATGGCTGGAAACAGGCCACCGGGTTGGAAATCCAGGATTTAATCTTTTGGAAAGGGAATTGGCCTATATCCAGAATCAGCTGCAGGGAGCCGACCGGCGACCTACGGTCAGTATGGTGCGTGGACTGAATAAGGCCCTCTCATCATTCAGGATTCTTTGGAAATCCTGGAAAAATCTGAATAACCGGGTAGTCAGGATCAATTCCCGGCTGCAACAAACCAATCAGCCCATATTGCATTTAGCGGATAATCCATAACCTCCCCTGCATGTCCGATCTGCATCATTATCAACTACATCTTAAGTGGACTGGAAACCAGGGCGAAGGAACATCCGGGTACCGGACTTATAGCAGAGACCATATCATCTCCGCTGCGGGTAAACCGGATCTGGCCTGTTCTTCAGACCCCATTTTCCGTGGAGATCCGGGACGGTACAATCCGGAGGAGCTCCTGGTTGCCGCCCTGTCCGGATGCCACATGCTCTGGTATCTCCATTTATGTGCAGATGCCGGCATTGTCGTGAAGGATTATACCGATATGGCCAAGGGAACGATCCAAATCAGCCCAGATGGGGGAGGTCATTTCAAAGAAGTGGTGCTGAGCCCGGTGGTGACCCTTTCGGAGCATGTGCAGGAAATCAAAGCGCTGGCCCTTCATCAAAAAGCCGGGGAATTATGTTTTATTGCCCGTTCCTGCAATTTTCCGGTACTCTATCATGCCCTTTGTAAAATAATCCCGGATACCAGTACCTAATTTTCAACCTGAATCGTTTTATGCGGTACAGCTACTTCCTGTTCACCTTGTTTGCCCTCAGCTGGTCCGCAGAAGTCCATGCACAACAATATCAGCCCCCTGTAAATGATGTCCTGGCCAAAGCAATGGATTACCGGATTTACCAGGATACGGTGATCACCACCGTGAACTGGCTGCTGCATTCTTCCCTGGATCGGGACATCCAAACCCGCCGGGAAGCAGAAAAATTCCTGGTGGGCTGGCTTAACGGTTGTCCCCAGACTATCAACCTGAACGGCACGATTGCCCCCATAATGAACAAAAAAAATAGCCCTTATCATATTGATCTGCTGACTGCCTATGTCGGGGCCATGGCCGTATTTGAAATTCAGCATCCCAATAATAAGAGCCAGGATACTATCCAGCTGGCCGGAGTGGATGGGGTGCTGACCCTGTATCAGTACAATATTCCTTTGCTGTATAAAGACAAGTCGATCAGGAACTATATCCGGCTTAAAAAAAATGGCCAGCTCAGCCAATGGATCCATGATCAGCTGAAGTGAATAAAAAAAATCCGATGGCAAATCCAGTGGTGGTTTGGGGGATGCTTCTATACATGGCTATCCCGCCTAAAAAGGAAATCCTCCCTGCTAAAGACAGCCTGGAGATCATCCATTACCATTTCCGGATTTCCCTGAATGATACTTCCGATTGCATTGTCGGGTTGGCCACGCTGGATATCCGGTTCCCCCGCATGATCATTCCCCAATTGCAGCTGGACCTGGATGGTCTCCATGCCGCAACCGGCAAGGGAATGGTGGTAAAAAGTATTCGCTTTGCAGGCCAATTATTGCCATTTTCCCAGGACTCCGGAAAGCTGACTATGGAGCTGGGCCGGATAATGATAAAATCGGACACTGAAAGCCTGGAAATTGCCTATCAGGGCATTCCCGCGGACGGCCTGATCATTTCCAAAAATAAATCCGGGCACCGCATGTTTTTCGGTGATAACTGGCCGGACCGCGCACATGACTGGCTGCCGGTGATTGACCGGCCTGCCGCAAAAGCCACGGTGGATTTCGTGGTGATAGCCCCGGACAGAGATCAGGTTGTTTCCAACGGGAGGCTGGTGGAAAGAAGTAACCTGGGGGGTGGGTACCTGCGGACACACTGGAGGGAAACCGTGCCCATCACTCCTTACCTGATGGTCATTGGAGTGGCCCCATTCGCGGTTCAATTCCTTCCAGCTGTTCATGGCACTCCCCTGGAAAGCTGGGTTTACCCCCAGGACCGGAAAAAGGGATTTGCAGATTTTGCCGTGGCAGGAAAAGTCCTTGCCTTGTATGAGAAGTATCTTGGTCCTTTCCCTTTCGAGAAACTTGCCAATGTGGAGTCCACGACCAGGTATGGCGGCATGGAAAATGCCAGCTGTATTTTTTATGATGACAAGCAGGTCACCGGCAGACATCTCAATGAAGTCATTATTGCGCACGAAATCGCCCATCAGTGGTTTGGGGATGATGTCACGGAAAAGGACTGGCACCATATCTGGCTAAGTGAAGGTTTTGCTACTTTTTTTGAGAATTTTTATATCGGGAAAGTATTCGGGACCGATAGTCTGGAAACAGTATTAAGGCAAAATAAAAAAAAGGTGTTTGCCTTGTACCGACGCAGGCCCGCACCTGTAGTGGATACCACAATCACCAACCTTAACTTGTTGCTCAATGCCAATACCTACCAGAAAGGTGGATATGTCCTCCGAATGCTTGAGCACCTGCTGGGAAAGAAAAAGTTCTGGGAAGGCATGAGGAAGTATTACCAGCGATACCGTCATGGCTGTGCCCTGACCAGTGATTTTGAACGGTCCATGGAACAGGTTGCCCATACCAGTCTTTCCTGGTTTTTCCGGGAATGGATCTACCGGCCCGGCTATCCCGTGCTGGACTGGAATTGGACCTACCGATCGGAGACACGCAGCATATCCGTACATCTGGTCCAGCGGCAACACAGGCAGGTCTATCGTATGCCGGTTGATCTCCGGTTCTACCTGAAAGGAGAAAGGGTCATCCGAAAGCGTTTAAATCTGGATCAGGCCAATCAAACCTGGAATTTCCGGATGCCTGAACGTCCCGATTCGGTCGTTATAGATCCTCAGCAGTATTTATTGATGAAGGCTACTTTAACCCACCCCCAAGCGGTGATGTTGTAAAAATGAAGGATAGTAGCTACTGTACCGGTTATCTTCTTTAAGGAACCAGGTGACTATTCAGGGAAATGGAATACCGGAATGATCCAGTTGTTCCTTCTATTGCCAGCCTCCCCGAAATCTTTCCGGGTCGGACATGAGGGGGGATCCACCCCTGATCTTGTTGAAGGCATTTTAATCCAAGAGTTTATCCCTGATAATGAGAAATTGGCATCTTTCTCTATATTTATACCTTCATCAATACCCATTCCATGAAACTATTATTGATTCTTTTCTTCATTGTCCTTCCGAGTTATATGAATGCCCAGCCCAGGAATAGGATAAAGCCCCGTAAACCGGATACCAGCAAACTAAATCAGATTATCCCTGATTCCAGCCTGAATCCGGTCATCACCCATCATTCTATCGTAGTTGACGGAAAGACGCTGAACTATACGGCTACAACCGGTTATCTGAAGATGAAGGATGATCTGGGAAAGCTGAAAGCGTATATTTTTTTTATAGCCTATACCAAGGACGGTGTTTCTCCGGATTCCCGTCCGGTCACTTTTGCTTTCAATGGGGGGCCGGGATCCAGTTCCATCTGGCTCCATATGGGAGCACTTGGACCCGAAAGAGTGGTACTCAATGACAAAGGCCGGGCTCCTGCACCTCCCTACCACCTGGAAACCAACCAGAACACCTGGCTGGACCAGACAGACCTGGTATTCATTGATCCGGTATCTTCCGGATACAGCCGGGCTGCTCCAGGCCAGAATGCGGATCAGTTCCATGGTTATAATGAAGACATCGCCTCAGTAGGGGCTTTTATCCGGCTATGGACCACGAAGTATGAGCGATGGGGTTCTCCGAAGTTCATCCTTGGGGAAAGTTATGGCACCACCCGCGCCGCTGGGCTGGCCGGATATATGCAGCAGCGCTACAGCATGTACCTAAACGGTATTATCCTGATCTCTTCCGTACTGAACTTTCAAACCATATCTTTCACCCCCGGCAATGAATGGCCATATATTTTTTTCCTGCCCTCCTATGCAACCACGGCCTGGTACTACAAAAAGCTCAGCCCGGAAATGGAAAGCAAGACCGTGGAGCAGGTGGCGGGGGAAGCGGAAGCCTTTGCTGGCGGTGCCTATGCCACAGCCCTGCTTGAAGGGGATCAACTACCTGGCCCGGAGCGGGATTCCATTGCGGAAGAAATCCATCATTTTACCAGCCTGCCGGTAGACTATATTAAAAAATCCAACCTGCGCATCCAGGATCACCGGTTTTTCAAGCGGCTGTTGTACAGCGAAGGAAAGCTGATCGGACGCTATGACAGCCGGTTCTCCGGAGACGATATAGATGATGTCGGTGAATATCCCCATTATGATCCCAGTGATGTCAACCTCAGTGGTGTATTCACGGCCACTTTCAATGAATATGTGAGGAAGGACCTGAAATATAAAAATGACCTGGTCTATGAACCCCTGGCCGATGTATGGCCCTGGGATTACCGGAATGTGGAAAACCGTTTCCTGGATGTTTCCGAGACCTTACACCAGGCCATGGTCACCAACCCCTATCTGCACATCTGGGTAGTATGCGGATATTTTGACCTGGCTACCCCATTTTTCAATGCAGAATATGTAGTCCGCCATATGGGCATGAAACCGGATCAGCAAAAACGCCTGCAGATAACCTATTACAAGGCCGGACATATGGTTTATATCAGCAAATCAACAATCACCAAACTTCATGGAGATGCCGTGAACTTTTTTAACCAGGTGCTTAAACAATAACTATTATTCTGGTTTCAATCCATTGCGGATAAATTAAAGATCAGATATCTTTCCCTATTACCGGGGTAATGATGGGTCAAGCGGATATTTTGGATATGGGGTTGTTGCAAAGTGCGAAAATTTGGATATTAAGGAGGCCATCTTGTCAATGGAAGAACATTTGGAAGGCAGGAGAAATTTTGGAGAATATTCAATAAACAAGACTAAGCGACGTGCTGTTGAAAGAGAACTTGAAATTATAGGGGGCACTAAATAATCTACTAAAAATAAATCCTGAAATTCCTATCTCTTATTCCAGGCAAATGGTGAATTTACGTAACAAAGTGATTCATGCTTACGATACCATTGATGAAACAATCATCTGGAAAATAATCATGGTTAATGTTCCGTTATTATATCAGGTAGTGTAAAAAATTCTGAAAGTTGATATTTTATAAAATCACCCCAAACTCGTGCAGTACCACCACGAAAAGTCTCTCTTTACTGAAAAATCCGGAACCTGATCCTATGCTGATTTTGTTTTGGGTGGATTCAGGATGCTAGGTGAATGGGGCTAGCTGATATTTTTGATCTCCCTGGATTAAAACTCTTTTTTTTCGGAAAAAAGGTTAAAATTATTTTAGGGTGCATCTCTTTTTCATTACCGCCGTTTAACAACACTGAAAATCCCGTCTATAAATAAGTCAGGCCGGATAACCCCTCCTTGGGGTACGCCATGTATACCCGGCAATAGGGAGTAATCCTTGGATTTCCAAAATCTACCCCTCCAGGCTCTTTACCTGATCTCCAGGGTCCATTCCTTCTTTTTACCTTGTCCGGTATTCCTTTTCAGCCCATGGAATTACGCCATAACAGGGCATTGATTTCCACTTACCGGTAAATGCCTAAATTACAGGGATGGCCTTCCGAAAACATCCGGGGAAAAATTCAGCTACTCATCCTATTCCCGGTAAACCCATGACGCTCCGGGAAAGGTTAAATGCCTTACATTATTTACCAGCCTTTTTCAAACTGGTCTGGGAAGCCGGACCGGGGTTGATGATCGGTGATTCCCTGCTGCGCCTGATTAAATCGGCCACACCCCTGGCAATGCTATACCTGGGGAAACTGATCATTAATCAGGTTGTTTTGCTGACCCAAACCAAAGGAGTTCATACCTATCATCATTTGTGGCAATTGGTTGCCCTGGAATTCGGAATAATCATCCTGTCCGATGCCCTGAACCGGGGGATCACCTTGCTGGACAGTCTGCTTGGAGACCTGTTTTCCAACCATACTTCCATAAAAATAATGTCCCATGCAGCCACCCTTGACCTGGATCAATTTGAAGATTCCGCCTTCTATGATAAGATGGAACGGGCCAGACAACAAACTGTAGGACGGACGGTACTCCTTTCTCAGGTATTAAGTCAGGTACAGGACCTGATCACTATGGGATTCCTGGCTGCTGGTTTACTGGTTTTCAGTCCCTGGCTTATCCTTTTACTCCTGATAGCCATTGTTCCGGCTTTCCTGGGTGAATCCTATTTCAATGACCGGAACTATGCGCTGACCCGGAGTCAGACTCCGGAACGGAGGGAGCTGGATTATGTCCGTTACCTGGGAGCCAGTGATGAAACAGCCAAAGAAGTCAAAATATTCGGGTTATCCGGATTTTTGATCGACCGATTTCACCGGCTGTCTAACCGATTTTATCAGGATAACCGGGACCTGGCTGTCCGCCGGTCTCTCTGGGGTACTTTTTTTGCCCTGATCGGAAGTATAGGTTACTATGGGGCCTATGTGGTCATCCTGCTGAAAACGGTAACCGGAGCCATATCCATCGGAGGCCTCACTTTTCTGGCAGGGTCATTCAAGCAACTGCGTACCCTGATGGAGGGTATTCTTTCCCGGTTCAATTCGGTATCCCAGGGTGCATTGTTCCTGCGTGATTTTTTTGAATTCTTTGAAATAAAGCCCAGAATTGCATTGCCTGCTCATCCAAAACCATTCCCTGAACCCATCAAGGATGGGTTCGTGTTCGAAGATGTCGGGTTCCGCTATACCAATTCGGTTAATTGGGCTATCCGGCATTTGAATTTCCACTTTAGTCCCGGGGAAAAGCTTGCGTTGGTCGGTGAAAACGGGGCTGGCAAAACCACCCTGGTTAAATTGCTGGCCCGCCTGTATGATCCTGTGGAAGGGCGGATCCTGCTGGACGGAGTGGATCTGAAGGAATATGACCTCCCAGGGCTGAGGATGCAGATCGGGATCATTTTTCAGGATTACCTGCGATACCACCTGAGCTTCGCTCAGAATATTGCCGTAGGGAATATCTCCAAACTGGATAACCGGGAGCTCATTGTCAGCTCTGCGCGGCAGAGCCTGGCTGATGTCCTGGCCGAAAAACTGCCTGGCAAATATGATCAGGCCCTGGGCAGGCGATTTAATGAAGGCATTGAATTATCCGGCGGGGAATGGCAGAAAATCGCCTTGGCCAGGGCATATATGCGGGATGCCCAGTTACTGATCCTGGATGAACCGACCTCATCGCTGGACGCAAGGGCGGAATATGAAGTTTTTCTGCGGTTTGCTGACCTCACCAGGGGAAAATCAGCCGTTCTGATCTCCCATCGCTTTTCCACCGTGCGTATGGCCGATCGTATCCTGGTACTCGAAAAAGGAGAACTGGTGGAAACGGGCAGTCACGATGAGTTGCTGAAAATGAATGGACGATATGCCGAGCTTTTCAATCTCCAGGCCATGGGATACCGGTAATGTCCAACCGGGAATGCCGCTGCTCAGCTGCTTTCCCCGATACCTGCTTTGATGAATATCGTAATTTAGACAAAAAACTGCAGTCATGCGCACCGTATTGCTTCTTTTCTGTTCCAACATTTTCATGACGATTGCCTGGTATGGCCACCTGAAGTTTGAGAATGTTCCTTTGTGGAAAGTAATTATCGTGAGCTGGGGAATTGCCTTCCTGGAATACTGTTTCCAGGTACCGGCCAACCGGATCGGCTTCATGGAAGGGTTTAACGGCTTCCAGCTGAAACTGATCCAGGAAGTCATCACCCTGATTGTATTCACGGTATTCGCTGTCCTTTATCTCAAGGAGCATATCCGATGGAACTACCTGGCTTCCTTCGGCTGTATGCTGGGTGCGGTGTATTTCATGTTCATGTTCAAAAAATGATCCTGCCCGGGTTCTTTTCAGGGACTCAATTATTTGAAAAAAATTAAAGACCCCTATTGTATCTTTCCCGCCGGATCCGTTAAAGGGATTATACTTTCCGATTCATCAATAAAACTTTGGATAAAACATGAAAAAAATGATCTTATGCGCAGGTGCAGCCCTGCTTTGGGTAAGTTTGCCTGGTTTCAAACTGCCAGATCCCAAACATCCTCTTCCCCGGTCAACCCAACGGGAGGATCAGTTTGTGGAAGCCCTGCTGAATAAAATGACCCTGGAAGAAAAGATCGGCCAGATGACCCAGGTCACTTTAGATGTGGTTTCTGCCAAAGCACCTGGAGGAGGTGATGCAGAACCCCAGCAAATAGATACGGCCCGTTTAAGGGAAGCGTTGCTGACTTATCATGTGGGATCCATCCTGAATGTAGGTGCCCATGCTTTTAGCCGGGACCATTGGTATACGATCATTTCCACTATCCAGGATATGGCTACCCGGGAAACCCGGTTAAAGATCCCGGTGCTTTACGGCATTGATGCCATACACGGAGCAACTTATACCCTCGGAAGTACTTTGTTCCCCCAGGAAATCGGTCTGGCGGCAACCTGGAATCCCGATCTGGCCCACCAGATGGGGGTAATCACAGCATATGAAGTCAGGGCTTCCTATATCCCCTGGAACTTTTCGCCGGTGCTGGACCTGGGTGTCAACCCCCTCTGGCCCAGGTTGTATGAGACCCTGGGGGAGGACCCTTATCTGGGAAGCACCATGGGTGCCGCCCTGATCCGGGGTTACCAGGGAGACAGTATCGGGGATAAATACCATGTGGCTGCCTGCATGAAACATTATCTGGGGTATAGCGATCCCCTTTCGGGGAAGGACCGGACGCCTGCCTGGATACCGGATCGATTCATGAGACAGTATTTCCTGCCCAATTTTGCCGCTGCGGTGAAAGCAGGAGCAAAAACGGTGATGGTGAATTCTGCAGAGATCAATGGAGTGCCGGTTCATGCCAGTCATTACCTGCTCACCGATGTGCTGCGGGGGGAACTTGGATTTAAAGGGCTGATCGTGACAGACTGGGCGGATATCAAGAATCTTCATGACCGTCACCATGTGGCAGCTACAGATGAAGATGCGGTCCGCATGGCGGTCATGGCCGGGATTGACATGAGCATGGTGCCTTATGATTTTTCCTTTGCCACTGAACTACTGGATCTCGTGAAAAAAGGGAAAGTGCCGGTTTCCCGGATCAATGCATCCGTTCGCAGGATTCTCCGGCTGAAATATGAACTTGGATTATTTCAACGGCCGGTTGGTAATCCAGCTGACTATCCGGATTTTGGCAGCAAAGCCCATGTTCAGGCTGCCCTGCATACTGCTGAACAGTCCATCACCCTGCTACAGAATAAAAACAATATACTTCCATTGCCAACTACTGGGAAAATCCTGGTGACCGGCCCCTGCGCCAATACCATGCGTTCATTGGATGGGGGATGGTCTTATACCTGGCAGGGAGAAAGAAGCGACCAGTTCGCCAGCGGTAAGCATACGATCCTGGAAGCGATCCGTGCCCGCATCGGGTCAGCCCTGGTTACCTATGTTCCAGGATCCTCATTCAACCGGACGGAGGATATCGATTCCGCAGTTCATGCCGCAGAATCCGCAGATGCCATCGTGCTTTGTCTGGGAGAAACTTCCTATGCAGAAACACCAGGTAATATTGATAATCTCGATCTGCCGGATGCGCAGGTAAAACTGGCTCAGGCCATGGTCAAGACCGGCAAGCCGGTTATCCTGGTCCTTACGGAGGGCCGGCCAAGGGTCATTTCAGCCTTTGCCGCGCAGATGAAGGGTATCCTGATGGCCTATTACCCGGGTAATGAAGGAGGGGACGCCTTAGCCCATATCCTTTTCGGGGATACCAATCCCAGCGGCAAGCTTCCGATTACCTATCCCCGGTATGCCAATGCAATATTTCACTATTACCGCAAATATTCGGAAGATGATAATATGGGAGCCATTGACGGGTATAACCCCCAGTTTAAATTTGGATTCGGCCTCAGTTACACCCATTTTACTTATTCCAACCTGCAACTCAGTACGGATACCCTTAGGGGTAATCAGGACCTCACGATCCAGGTCAATGTCACCAATTCCGGTCAGCGGGCAGGGAAAGAAGTGGTGGAGCTCTATACCGGAGAACTTTATGCCAGCATCAGTCCGGAAGTAAAAAGACTTCGTCGTTTTAGAAAGATTGATCTGCTCCCCGGGCAGACCAGGGTAATCACCTTCCATATTGGTCAATCAGATCTATCCTTTATCGGGCAGAACAACCGGCCCGTGACTGAAACGGGGTCGTTCCGGGTGGAAACGGGGAACTTGTCCAAGATGTTTTACTACGTATCGGGTAAACCAAACCACCCTTTATCCGGTCGCATTGATTAGTGATGTCCTTTGAGGTAATTGATAGGGGCCAGCTGAAAAAACGATCAGAGATCTTTCCTGTCTGGAGATTGAGGTGTAATTGCCGGAATTTCGTCAGTATCTATTTTTTTTTGTCTATCCAAAATTTTTGTACTAATTTATGCACCCGGAAACAGCGTAACCCTGAACTTTCTAGTGGTTGGAAAAGGTCTCATCCGCATGACAGGTGCGTGAAAATACCGGTAATCCGGAGATTCATGTACCTGTTGGATGGGGCCAAAAAAAACACATTATCTTACCGAAGAAGGCTTACCCAAGTTCAGTCCAACCCCTGGCATGGCATTCCTTCGATTAACTCCAATGCTAATTTTCACGGATCTTACCCGAATTTTCATTTTATATGGTCGGCGGACAAATAATTCCTTCCGGGGAAATGGCATACCTGGCCGAGTGGGCAAGGCAGGGAATGCACTAGATAAATTGAATAACAATTAACTGATTATTAATATATTACATTTAATTCACCCTATTTTGCTTTATGTGCTCCAACCAGCGTATTCCATTATTACCGGTGATTTTGTTTGCCGGTATGTCCCTGTTTTCCTGCAACCTGATCGGCCATCGGGAAAATCATGGGGCTTCCCCCACCGGACTCAGCGATGAAAAACTGCTGGATACCCTGCAGCATGCCACCATCCGTTATTTCTGGGATTCGGCCCATCCGGTATCGGGTATGGCTCCGGAGCGTTCAACCACTCCAAATACGGTCACGACCGGTGGAAGTGGATTCGGGATCAGCTGCATCGTAGTAGGAGTGAGCAGGGGATGGATCAACCGGGATTCGGCGGTGAAAAGGCTGCTGAAGATCACCGGGTTCCTGGCCCATGCCGATCGCTATCATGGGGCATGGTCCCATTGGATGAACGGCACCACGGGTAAAACGATTCCCTTCAGTCCGAAGGATGACGGAGGTGACCTGGTGGAAACTGCCTATATGATCAATGGCCTGCTCATTGCCCGTCAATACTTTAATGGGCCTAATCCGGAGGAAGAAAAGCTTCGGCAGGAAATCGACCGGCTCTGGCTTTCCGTAGACTGGAACTGGTATACCAAGGGGCATAGCGATACTTTGTTCTGGCACTGGTCCCCGAGGTATGGATGGGCCATGAATTTTCCGATCAGGGGCTTTAATGAATGCCTGATCACCTATATCCTGGCCCTGTCCTCGCCCACCCATCCGATAGATACGGCGGTGTATGATCATACCTGGGTCAATAGTCCGGACTTCCTGAACGGTCACCGATACCTGGGTTATACCCTGAGTGTAGGATTTCCCTACGGCGGTCCATTATTCTTCACGCAATATTCTTTCCTGGGCCTGGACCCGCGGCAAATGCAGGACCAGTACACCAATTACTGGGATCGTAATGTGACCCAGACCCTGATCAATCATGACTATTGTGCTTATCATTCCCCTTCCACATACCATTATTCTGCCAGGGACTGGGGGCTGACAGCCAGTGATCAGCCCCATGGTTATTCAGCCCATTCACCTACCAATGATAATGGAACCATCACTCCGACAGCAGCTTTGTCCGCCTTTCCCTACACTCCTTATTATTCCATGCAGGCACTCCGGTATTTTTACGACTCCCTGCACAGTCAGCTTTGGGGTCCCTGCGGATTCTATGATGCATTCAACCTGAAGGATAATTGGTTTTCCAGGCAATATCTGGCCATTGATGAAGGTCCGATACCGGTCATGATCGAAAATTACCGTAGCGGACTGCCCTGGAAGCTGTTTATGTCTATCCCCGAGATCCTGGTGGGCATGGGAAGGGTGAACATCGATATTCCCCAGTACAGTCCGGGGTTTTACCTGGCGGAAACGGATCGGGCTACCGGAAGGATGGATATGCTCCGCTCCCCTGATCTGGATAAGTATGTGCTGGATTTTTATGCCGGGGATATCATTCCGGTGACCCTTTCATTATACCGCGGCCATAAACAATTTGGCATCCTGGTGGATCATCAGGTGTTTCCCAGGGGAAGGCAGGAACTGATCTTCGGGAATGGCATACCCCGGGGAAAATATATGGTAAAGTTTGAACAGGGGGAAATCCGGGACAGCCTGAAAATTGATTTGCACTGATTTGCCGCTGCTGTCTGTCGTTCAGCAAATCATACCAGCGCCAACTGTCAAATGGGTGTTTTCATTGATCAGGATGAAGCCGCCATTGGCCCTGTTATCGGCGTAACTGTCATAAACCAGGGGTCTGGCTGTTCGGATCAACCCGGTGAAAATATCATTCAAACCCACTCCGTTTTCCACAGGCAGATGTTCCAGGGAATTCACATCCAGCCGGTAGGGTATTTCCCTGACCACACATTTAACCACCATGCAATTATGCTGCAGTAAAAACTGATCTCCCGGTTTGATGAGTTGGGTATCCATCCAGCAAATGGTGGCCCGGATATCCTGGCTGACGGTTACCGGCTGGGCCGCCGGTACGATGGTATCTCCCCGGCTGATATCCAGATCATCTGTCAGATGCATGATAATCGACGAGGGAACTGCAGATTCAGTCACCGCTGCCCCGGAGGATTCCAGGGATTGAATAGTGGTTTCCCATCCGGTTGGGAGTACTTTGACCCGGTCCCCTTTGCGGTAAACTCCGCTGATAATTTTTCCGGCATATCCCCGGTAATCAGGATGTTCAGGAGTCTGAGGGCGGATCACCACCTGGACCGGGAAACGGCCCAGCAAAAAGTTGAAATCGCTGGCCAGGGGGACTTCTTCCAAAAAGGGCAGCAACGGGCTTCCGGTGAACCAGGGCATATTGCCGGACCGTTTCACAATATTATCCCCCAGGCTGGCGCATACCGGGATGTAATACACTTCTTTGAGGGAGAGTTTCTCGGCCACTGCCTGGAATCCCCGGACAATCTCGTAGAAACGGTCTTCTGAAAAATCCACCAGGTCCATTTTATTGACGCAGACCACGATATGGGGTATCCTAAGCAGGGAGGAGATGATGGCATGGCGGGTGGTCTGTTCCAGGATGCCATGGCGGGCATCAATCAGGATGATGGCCATATTGGCTGTGGATGCTCCGGTAACCATATTGCGCGTATACTGGATATGTCCCGGAGTATCTGCAACGATGAATTTCCTTTTGGAAGTGGAAAAATATTTATAGGCCACGTCGATGGTAATGCCCTGTTCCCGCTCTGCGCGGAGACCATCGGTAAGCAAGGCCAGGTCAATTTCGCCCCCGACCCTGCTTCTGGATTGGCGCCTGATAGCTTGCAACTGATCAGCCAGAATGGATTTGCTGTCATAAAGCAACCTGCCGATCAGGGTGCTTTTCCCGTCATCCACACTGCCTGCAGTAATAAATCTCAGTATATCCATGAAATAGGATTAAAAATAGCCTCCTTTCTTCCGGTCTTCCATCGCAGCTTCTGAAGTCTTGTCATCAATCCGGGTTTCCCCCCTTTCGCTGATGCGGGAAAGGGTAATTTCCCGGATGATCTCATCCACCGTCTGTGCACCTGATTCCACGGCCGCGGTGCAATTCATGTCCCCGACTGTGCGGAAACGGACATTCCGGTCCACGAATATATCTTCCGGGTCAGGAGCGATATGACCGGAGTCAGCTACCAGCTGCCCCTCATAAAGCAGGCACCTGCGCCGATGTGCAAAATAGATCTCCGGCAGCTCAATCTCTTCCCGACGGATATAATTCCAGACATCCAGTTCAGTCCAGTTGCTGATGGGAAAAACACGCACATTTTCCCCTGGATGGATCCGGCCATTATAAATGTTCCAGAGTTCCGGACGCTGGCGCTTGGGTTCCCATTGCCCGAATTCATCCCTGACCGAAAAAATCCGTTCCTTGGCCCTGGCCTTTTCCTCGTCCCTGCGAGCGCCTCCAATGCAGGCATCCAGTTTGTATTCTTCAATGGCATCCAGCAGGGTATAGGTCTGCAATCCATTACGGCTGGCCAGCTTACCGGCAGAAGGTTTCAATCCTTTGTGCTGCATGGTATCCTCCACCCTGCGGACAATGAGCTGTTCACCAATCTGACTGGCCAGTTTGTCCCGGAAAGCGATGACTTCAGGGAAATTATGGCCGGTATCAATATGCAGCAGAGGGAAGGGGAACCGGCCAGGACGGAATGCTTTCAAGGCAAGGTTGACCAGGGTGATGGAATCCTTGCCTCCGGAGAAAAGCAGGGCAGGGCGTTCAAACTGCCCGGCTACCTCCCTCATAATATGGATCGATTCTGATTCGAGCTGATCCAGATAATCGGTCTTTTGCCTGTAAGTGGACATCGCTATTTTTGTCTTGGTCTTGGTCTATGCCTGGTTGATCCTTTCCTGTTGCACATGCAGTCCACATTCCTTGCCTGAGTTTTGCTCCCACCACCACCTGCCTGCGCGAATATCTTCTCCGGGCCGTATGGCTCGGGTGCAGGGAGCACATCCGATGCTCCCGAAACCCCGGTCATGAAGGGGATTATAGGAAACCTGGTGGATGGCAATGAAATCCTTTACTTCATCCAGGGTCCAGTACAGCAGGGGGTGGACTTTAACCAAACCATGCGCATCATCCCATTCCACCATGGACAGATTACTGCGGCCGGCGGATTGATCGGCCCGGATCCCTGTGATCCAGCAAGCCTTGCCTTCCAGTGCCCTGTCCAGGGGTTCTACCTTTCGGATATGGCAGCAGGCTTTACGGTTTTCCACGGAAGAATAAAAACTGTTCGGCCCCTTTTCATTCACCAGCTGCTCTACAGCGTCGTGCTGCGGAAAATATACCTTGATCCTCCGCCCGTATTTTGCCTGCATCCGCTCCATCAGGGCATAAGTCTCGGAAAACAGCCTGCCTGTATCCAGGGTGAATTGGTCAATAGGCAGCTCATTGTCATAGATCAGGTGCGATATCACCTGGTCTTCCAGGCCCAGGCTGGACGAAAAAACCGTTTTACCCGCAAAGCGAAGCGCCAGCCATTGCAGGGTTGCTGATATATCCTGGTTTTGGGTTTGATCCAGGATTTCAGCGATCAGTTGTTCCTTGTTTGGTCCCATATCGCCGCCTATCTAGTATTTGTTTATCTGTATGCCTCAATATCGCTGTCTGTACCGGGTTCAGTTTTATCCTCCAGCCCCCTTTTATCCATGTTGAAAAAGCCGGGTTCCCCAGATAAAATATCCGGCGGCCATCGTCAGCAGGATAATCAAACCACTGACCAGGGTGCGCGGCAAAGCGCTACGGTGTTCCTTTTTATCTGCCCGATGGACCAGCAATGAAGTGATGCGGTTCAGTGCCTTTACCTTTTGGGTGAAGTCACCAGCAAGGGTTCCCCGGATGATGCGGAGGTTTTGTAACACCTGCTCCATTTCCTCCGGTATGGTTTCTTCAAAAACCTCCCTCAGCCGTTTGCTTACTGTAGGGGACTGGCCATTGGTGGAAATAGCGATCTTCAGGCTTCCCTTCCGCACCACGGAACCCAGGTAAAAATCACAGATATCCGGAGTATCGGCCACATTGGCCAGGATATGGCGATCCCTGGCCAGTGCCCGGATCCCCTCATTCAGTGTCCTGTTGGCGGTAGCCAGGATAACCAGGTCCTTACCCTCCAGATCTTTTTCCTCAAAATCGCGATTAATGATCCTTAAGGCAGGGAAATGTTCCTGCATATCCCGGATTTCCCGGGAAATCTGCGGGGCTACCAGGGTAACCCTGGCCCCGGGGCTGTTCTGATAAATAGCCTTCAACTTTTCCTTACCCACTTTACCGCCGCCCACCAGCAGGGTATGCAATCCATCCATCTTGAGAAAAATCGGAAAAAGCTCATTATTTGAAGATGGGTTCATCTGAATAGATGCCGGGACGATATGTGGGATCTTTTCTTTCAAGGCAGTCTGTTTAACTCAAATAAACTGATGTTTCCCAATAGCCGCCAATGTTTTTTTACCGGATAACCTGACCACTTCACCGATAATGATCAACGCCGGAGCACTCAGCCGTCCGGCTTCCACCTTTTCCACGATGCTATCCATGGTCCCGATGACGATTTTTTCCCTGGGAAGCGATCCATGCTGGATGACCGCTACCGGAATTGCAGCCTTACCGAGGGATTGATATAAGAAAGTGATCTCTTTCAATTTATGGAGGCCCATGAGCACGATCACCGTAGCGGTAGACCGGGCTGCCAACTGCAGGTCCTCCGACATCGCCCCGCCGGCCACCGTGGCGGTGGTTACCCAGAAACTTTCCGTTATTCCCCGGAGGGTAAGGGGAATATGCTGCAACTCGGGCACTGCGACCGCGCTGGTTATCCCGGGAATCACCTCTACGGCAATACCATGCCTGGTGGCGTATTCAATTTCCTCATATCCCCTTCCGAAAACGAAGGAATCCCCTCCTTTCAGCCGGACGACATGTCCGAAATGGATGGCATAATGCACGATCAGCCTGTCTATTTCCTGCTGGGTATAGGTGATTTGGTCCTTTCTTTTGCCCACAAAGATTTTCAGGGCATCGGGTTGCCCGTATTCCAGCAATGCTTCGCTGACCAGGGCATCATAGAGGATAACCTGGGCCATCCCAATCGCGCGGATCCCTTTCAGGGTGATCAGCTCCGGATCTCCAGGACCAGCCCCGACCAGGGTCAGTTTCGGGTTTGGGGATAAGTGAACAGGTGGTTTCATGTGAAATACAAAATTTATCCCTGGGTCAAAATGGCCTGCGGAACCTGGATTTCCCTGCGCCATTGCTTAGCGCTGTTAATAAATTGCCGGGCCTGTTCGAGATAGGCAGCGGCAAATAATTCTCCTGGTTCATTGCGGTTGATCTCCAGCACCATAGACTTCAAATCTCCGGCAATTCCAAAATCTCCGGCATTAAAATGTTTGTCAAAATCATTTAGAATGCCTATCTGGGTGTTGCAGGCTACCTCCTGGTCCAGCAATAAAGCCTTGGCCGTGCAGATAAAAGCCGTATAGGCATGATAAATGGCATCGGCGAAAACCTGTTCGCCCAGGGAACCTTCGGCGCATGCCCATTTTTCCTCTGCTTCATTAATGAGGGTCGCCACCAGGTCGATCATCACTCCTGCACATTCTCCCACACCGATGGCTGGTGAATATTTTTCAGATTTGCCCCAGTCAATGAAATCCTCTGCAGCGAGTCCGGTCAGATCCGCTAAGGGCTTTAGCATTTTATAAAAATACTCCTTACCCTGACGGTCATAATAAACATGAAATGATTCTCCAGGGTTAGCCTGGACGGCAAAATCGTTCAATAAGATCCGAAGCACCTGCGGGGCTCGCTTACTGGGGATCTTGATTATTTTTTCTGCAATTCTTCCCTGTCCGTTTCCCAGGGTGCCCCCGCCCAGCAATACCTGCAGGGCAGGCAATACACCGGAACCTGATTTCAGGGAAGACCCATGAAATCCGATGCTGGCCATGGAATGCTGACCGCATGAGTTCATGCAACCACTGATCTTAATCTTGATGTCCCGGTTATAAACCAGGCCAGGGTATTCTGTGCTGATCACCCGTTCCAGTTCCCGGGTCACGCTGGTACTGTTGGAAATGCCCAGGTTACAGGTATCGGTGCCCGGGCAGGTAGTGATATCCCCTGTGCTGTCAAAGCCCGGAGAAGCAAATCCAAGCTTCTCCGCTATGGAATACAGATAAGGCAGCGTTTCCTGGCGCAGGAACTTGATTAGCAGGCCCTGATTGGGGGTAATCCGCATATCATCCGCGGCAAATGCTTTTACAAAATCAGCCAGGATCCGGGCCTTATCGGAATATACATCCCCGGTCTGGATTTTCAGGTATGCGCCGAAATATCCTTGTTGCTTCTGATTAAATACATTGGTCTTCAGCCAGTGTTGATATTGTTCCGGAGATAAGATATGATAGGGGGGAACCTGCATTTCCTGATCGGGAAGGACGGGCTCCTGTTCAATAAATTCCAAATCTGTTTGATTGGCTTTCAATGCGGTATATTCTTCATTTACATATTTAGTGAAGGAATCCAGTCCGATTTTCTCAATCAGGAATTTGATCCTGGCCTTATGCCGGCTGGACCTTTCCCCGTACCGGTCAAAAACACGCAGGACTGCTTCTGTATAGGCAATAAACTGCTCCACCGGCAGAAAATCGAACGCAGGCTTTGCCAGGAAAGGCTGTGCGCCAAGTCCTCCTCCGACCACCACAAGGAATCCGCGCTGTTCCTTACCCTCTTTATCCCTGATTTTGGGGATAAATCCCAGGTCATGGATGTAGGTCAAGGCTGTATCCCTCGCACTGCTGGAAAAAGCGATTTTAAACTTCCTGCCCATTTCCTGGCAGACGGGATTACGCAAAAAATAGGTATAAGCGGCATGGGCGTAAGGACTGACATCAAAGGGCTCCTCCGGATCAATGCCAGCCGTGGGCGATGCAGTGATATTACGTACGGTATTCCCACAGGCTTCCCGGATAGTGATATCATCCAGGGATAGCTTGTGCCAGAGTTCAGGGGTCTTGTCCAGACTCACATAATGGAGCTGTATGTCCTGTCGCGTGGTCAGGTGAAGGTTACCGGTAGCATATTCATCGGAAAGATCGGCAATGCGCACCAACTGACGGCTGGTCATTTTTCCATAAGGCAGTTTGATCCGTACCATCTGGACTCCCGGCTGACGCTGGCCATAAATTCCCCTGGCCAGGCGAAGACTTTTAAACTTATCCTCCACTATATTGCCTTCCTGGAATAACCGGATCTTTTTCTCCAGGTCAATGATGTCCTGTTCGACTATGGGATTTTCCAGTTCTGTCCTGAAACTTTGCATAATTTTCCCCTTTTATCCCGTTAAATTCAAAGCAAATATATATACTCTACCGGAATAATAGACTATTTAAATAAAAAAAACATTTTCAAAATGGAAAAAATAAACTGACTGCAGGGGAGGAGGATTCCGCTGTTTGCCGCAAGTAAGCGCAACAGGTGATGGACCCCATGTATCAAAAAGGAACACCCGATGTCCGGAAACGAACAGTGTATATAATTTCCAAATACCCAATATATTGACTATCAAATATATTCATACCTGGCATTCCTTTAGTTTGTTGAAGCTGCTAATGGCTAAACCTTTATTCCATGATTAAAAACCATCTAAAAATCGCTTGGCGAAGCCTGAGAAAAAACAAGGGCCTCCATTTTTTGAATATCATTGGTTTAACCATTGGCATGACGGCGGCGGTATTGATTTTCCTATGGGTACAAAATGAATTAAGCTTTGACAATGACCAAAAGGATGCTGGCCGGATTTACCGCACCACAACCAGGCTTCCAAATGGTTGGGTATGGGAAGGCTCTCCTTTATTGGAAGCAGCGGCATTTAAAAAGGAAGTTCCGGGAATTGAAAAAATCACCAGACTTTATGTAGACCATTGGCCTGTATTCCAAATCCATGATAAGCTGCATTATGAAAAACATTGTGCCTATGTCGATAATAACTGGTTCAGCCTTTTTAAATACCAATTTATTGAAGGGGGTGCTGCTTCGTTTGCGCAGAACCCATACAGCATTATTCTGACTGAATCAGCGGCCAAAAAGTGGTTTGGCAACAAGGAGGCCGTTGGAGAAGTAATACAGGTAGACAGTTCAAATTATGAAGTAACGGGGGTTGTTGCAGATCCGCCGGCTAATTCCAGCTTTCAGTATCGATCATTTATACCTCTCCCTGCATTACTGAACAACAAACAAATACTTGAAAACGGCGAGGACTGGGGCAATACTGATTATTTGACTTTTATAAAATTGCTTCCTGGGATTCAGCCTGGGGTAACCGCCAAAAGACTGACGGAAGTTTTTCAAAAATATAGCCAGGATAATACGCACAGTTTTTCAATCAGCCTGATACCCATAAGGGAAATGCACTTTGAAACTGATCTTCTGGAATCGGTGTTTGAACATGGCAGCATGAATTCAGTATATATTTTTAGTATCCTTGGGTTTTTGCTATTAACCATAGCCTGCATCAATTATGTAAATTTAACCACTGCAAAAGCCAGCCTGCGTTCAAAAGAAATTAGTATCCGGAAGATTGTCGGCGCGGATCGTTCTCATTTATTTTCCCAATTCCTGGTGGAATCCTTGCTGATCAGCTTGATATCATTAGCAATCACTTTCATATTAATTCATTGGTGTCTGCCAGCTTTTAACACGTTAACCGGAAAAAATTTCACCTTGTCCCTGACTTCCCCTGATTTTTGGAGAGTTATAGGTGGCACTTTATTGGTTTCGTTTTTACTCAATGGTATTTACCCAGCGCTATTGCTATCTTCTTTCAACCCGATTAATCTATTCAAGGGAATCTCCCTTTTAAATGTCAGGGGCACCTCATTCAGAAAAAAACTTGTCGTGCTGCAATTCAGTATTTCAGCGATACTGATAACCAGCACTATAGTCATTTATAAACAAATGCACTTTATACAAAAAAGAAATCCGGGATACGACAGGTCCCAGGTGCTGTCATTTACGCTTCCACAGGCCATTAACTCCAGTTCCAAAGAATTATTAATGAATACCGTCAAACAGGAATTGCTGGGCCATAGCAGCATTGAATCTGTGGCAATCGTCAGTCAACCTATTATACAAATTGGCAGTATAACTTCCGGTGCAGATTGGGAGGGTCGAAACAGCCATTTTAATCCAAAGGTGGCCCAGCTTTCAGCTGACGCGGGTCTTCAAAAGACCATGCATTTGCAAATGCAGGAAGGGCGGTGGTTCCAGCAGGGAAATGAAACAGATAAGCATAATTTCATTCTGAATGAGTCAGCTGTCCGGAAATTACACCTATCCACCCCGGTCATTGGCCAAAGATTTAGTTTGCATGGGGATAAAGGCAGGATCATTGGAGTTGTCCGGGATTTTAATTATAAGAGCATGCATGAGAAGATTGGGCCACTAGTGATTTTTAACAACCCGGATTGGTGGAATTTCTTCCTGGTCCGAACTGCTCCCCAACGTACTTCGTTGGCCTTAAAAGCCATAACACAAACCTGGAAAAAAACATTCCCCGGCATTCCGCTAGCATATAGTTTCCTGGATGACCAATTCGAATATCTTTACAAACAAGATCAGCTAGACTCCTTATTGATATGGGCATTTGCGGTTATCGCAGTCATTATTTCAGGTTTGGGTTTGTTTGGTTTGGTAGCTTTTGCAGCAGAACAACGAAATAAAGAGATGTCTATCAGGAAGATATTGGGCGCCACCCTGGCCGATATTAGCTCCCTGCTATCCACAGATTTTTTAAAACTCATAGGCATTGCTTTTATCATTTCCTTCCCCCTGACTTGGTGGGCAATGAGCAAATGGCTGCAGAATTTTGCTTACAGCGGATGTTCATAATTTATGGAACGTAGATATCCATGATAACTATTTGACCTATAATCACCTAGCGCCT
>DATLTB010000018.1:0-60785 GCA_035533815.1 Chitinophagaceae bacterium | reverse complement strand
GGAAGGGATAATGCTAAAGAGGTGATTGATACTTATTATAAGAATGTGGCAAAGCTGGATCAATATAATGGTTGTAAGGCATACGCCAATGTCCATGAATTGTTTGATAAGGAAAAAGGTATTGATGCAGTAAAGATTATGACGCCGGATCATCTGCATGGCATTCTATGTATTGCTGCCATGAAAAGAGGTAAAAATGTGTTAGTTCATAAACCAATTTCCAACCGCCTATTAGAAGGGAAGAAAGTGATTGAGATGGCGCGCAACAAGCCCAACCTGATCACCCACCTCATCCCCTGGGACAGCAATGGGGATATGACACCTGTTATGAACTGGATCAATGCGGGCGCTATCGGCACCCTTACCGAAATACATAACTGGACTAACCGACCCGTATGGCCGCAATATGATCAACTCCCTACCGACAAGCCCCCCATTCCCGATGGATTTGACTGGGACCTTTGGTTAGGACCCGAAGCAGAAAGAGATTACAGCCCCGATTACACGAATATGGTGTTCCGCGGCTGGTACGATTTCGGTGGTGGCTCCATGGCTGATATGGGACATTACAGCTTATGGACGGTATTCGATGCTTTACATCTCACTTCTCCCGAAGTAGTGGAGCCTCGCCGCAGCCATGTGTGCACATTTAACGGCGCTATTCCTTTCCGGATTGATAACGACTTTTCATTCCCAACGGCATGCACCGTCCGTTATGGTTATCCTGCTAACGGTGACCGGCCTCCTGTAGAACTTTTCTGGTACGATGGAGGTATGCGGCCACCAACCCCTGATGAATTAGCTGCTCAAAATCAAATACTGCCGGAAGAAGGTTTAATGTTTGTAGGCACAAAAGGTAAGATACTGGCAGGTTTCAATGTGCAAAATCCTCAATTGCTGGTAGATGGCAAGATAGAATCCTCCATTACTGTACCCGCTAGCCAAGGAGAAGCGCAGACAATCATCAAAGCATTGGGTTTGTTTGTAGATGCCATCAAAAACGGGAAGCAATATCCCGGTAATTTTTCTGACGCAGAATTCCTAACCGAGGCCATTGACCTGTATGCCGTCGCATTAAGGGCTAACCAGTTGCTTAAGTATGATGCATCAACCCGCACCATTACCAATGCTCCGGATGGCAACAAATATTTAAGCAGGAATTACCGCCCCGGATGGGATCCTGATACAATCTGATATTTCAGAATTATTAATTTTTAAGAATAACAGTAGGAAAATTATAAATATCCAGACATTAAATGATTGAATTAGAAAACTTCCCCAAACATTTATCCACACTTAAATCCAGAGATTGGGAGAAGCTTTTTAAGCTAATACCACAAATTGAGGCCACTCAGATATTTGGACAAATTAAAAGTATTGAAAGGTTCAATGATAGCTCATTGACATTCCCTGATCGAAATTCTTCGGAAATAATAAATAAGTCAATTAATATTATTGGTGAACTAAATATAAGCCATTCATTTGATCGGACAATGTGGAATGAAGGGAAATCTATACTTAATGATAAGGATCTAGATTATTCTAAACTTGACACAATGACATTATGCAAACTTTTAACAACAATAATCCGTACGGACAGATTTAATGATGGGTTTTTAATTTCTTGTTTTGAAAGAGGAGTAATTACAAAAATAATCAAAGGTTTAAAAAGCAATATTCACTTTCATTATTTAAGAGAATAAGAAATGAATTTTACGTAACATAACATCAATTCCGATATTCTTTAACAGGGACACCGTCCAATCATTGGCCTGTTCCGGGAGCCATTGACCATTGATCCTGAGTTTTTTACATCCTTCAGTTTCATGATTATATCAGAGATCGAGTTAAGTTTGAGCATAGCTGTGTTTTTCATCAGCATATAAAGCTTATAATACCATAGAATGGCTATATGATTGATAAATATCCATCCCTGTAACGCTTCGGGGTTTTGCATATAGGGGCTATCTATATCCACGATGTTTTTCAACCCGTCAAACATCATCTCAGTGCTGCCCCGATCCTGGATTAGCTCTTTCAGCCTTTTTTTCTCCACCAAACCTCCCGGTCAGGGTACTGGTCTGGGCCTTCCCCTCAGCTATGATATCGTTACCAAGGAACATGGGGGCAGATAAGGGTTGAAGCCAGGTAGGGGAATATATTGAATTCATCATCTGACTACCTCTAGGAGGGGTCTAATATTCAAGGGGTACAATTCATATCCGCTAGGATGCCTGTAAAGGTCAGTTTTAGCCCCATGAAGTCTTTTTAATCTTCCGAGTGGGAATAACTCTCGGAAGGGGATCGATCTATTAAATTGACTGTAAATTGATTTTATATTGCTATATAATACTTTACTTCAATAAGTAAAGAACTGCAATTAAGGGAAAATTGCTCCTTATTCCGGATAATTAGCAAGATGGCAGGATTGGCAACCTTATGTTTTATGGCATCGTATTAATATATTCAATAGGGGGACTTGCCAAACTCCTCACTAAATAACTTGAACTACTTTGTAAAATTCTATAACATAATAATTCCCATTCTGGAGCAGGTTGCATGCTATTCAGTTGATATTAACTTACCCTTGTAATTAAGCATAAAGTAGGTTGTCAAAAAGGAATACATAATATCTAAAATGGTATCCAATGCAGTGATTGCATTTATACTTTGCTAATCCTGTATATTTTGGAGCAGCTGTTTCGTAAATAGCAGGTCGGGGGTTCAAATCCATTGGGTCTAGTCCTTCCTTGCAATGAACTGGGCGAATCCTGGCATGGTCAACAGGTGATGGGTCCGCAACGGCGTCAATCCGGCTGCGCGCTGCCAGCCGCTGATTTCTGCCCCCGACCAGGTGCCTCCATTGCTGGTCAGGCTGAAAAACAAGCTGAGCGTACTTCCGATGATATCTGCACCGGCGCTAATCGGAGGACGGATAAATTCCTGGATCACGAAATAGCCACCTGATTTCAGTGAAACGGAAATCTTTTCCGAGAGACTTTTATTCTGCTGGGATGTGAAATGATGCATCAGGCTGGATAAGAATACGAGGTCATATTTATTTGCGCCATAATCATAAACCAGGGCATCTCCTTCGGTATAGGAGATCTGATTGCCGGAATAATGCGCTTCCAATAAGGGCCTGGACTGCCGGACCGCTTCCGGCAGGTCCAGGATGACGGCTTTCAGGGAAGGGTGCCGCCGGCAGAGGGCTGCTGAATACTCACCATGGGAACCTCCGATATCCAGCATAAGCACCCCCTTTGGCGGAAGAGGAGTTTTCCGGGCTACTTCACCGGCACTATGCCGGGCGATGGATTGCATTCCTTTCTGGTACAATTCCCATTGGCGGGCATTGAAATTCCGGTGGTAGTCCAGTCCTTGTCCTGTCCTCAGAAATTCAGGTAATGCATCCATCCAGTTCCATACCTCCCGCATGAACAATATTTGATCGCAAAGCGAATAGGGACTGCCGGCAAGCAGCCATTTGCGGGAGAGCGGACTCAGGCGGAACCTGCCTTGTTTTTCCCGCAGGTACCCCAGTGAAGTCAGGGTCGCCAACAGCCCGGTCAATGCAAAGGCATTCAGTTTGCAGGACGAAGCAATTTCTTCCGGCGTGCAGGGGCCATGATCTAGCGCTTCGAAAATCCCTGCACTCACCGCTTCATTCAGGGCCCGGGAGATATAGGGGAATATATGGGTATGGGCCAGCGGGACAGGCACCATTCCGAACGTTTTCCCGAGGAATTCTATCGGGGTTTGTGGTCTGAGTTGTATTCTCATGGTATGGGACTAATCAGTGATCCGGATAACAGACGGTTCAAGCCAGGAATAATTACCAGCTTTTCCCTTTATTTCAGGCGTTTCATCAGGCGGCTGATATCCTTTTTATATCCGTTGTATTTATTTTGGGTTTGGATCAAAAAACTGTTCTGATCAAGGGTACCCAGCACGATATCCATCCGGTCCTGATTCTCATAGACCATTTTACGGAATGGATTGCGATAATCCTTTTCCCGGGATTGATGGATCTGCCGAACGATCCAATCAATGGTTTGCATGGTTTTTCCCGCCAGTCTGGCAAAGGCCTGTACTTTGAATGACTTGCTTTCCAGCCCTTCAATATCCAGCAGGGAAGCAAATCCATGCCGAAGTTTCAGCAAGGGGTACTGAACAGCTGCTTCGCAGTATTGGTTATGCAGTTCTTCCCAGTTCCTAATCCTGTTTTTATTGATTTTTGATTTCAGGGAATCCACCTGGCGAGCAGGCATCAGCTGGCCTCCCACATTGAGCCAGGGTTCCCTGGTTGACCCCTTCAGCAAATTCATCAGTCCGCTGAAACTTAGATCAGGATGATTAGATAGGTATTTCACCAGGAGCTGAATACCGTAAAAGCGGATCATTTCGCGGAAAACAGGATAAGCCAGGTGCACTTTGATCAGCTCCGTGGGCCTGGAGGAGTTTTCTATCCCGGGACAATGAATCTGCAGGCTGGCTACCTCGGCCGGGGAAGTGTCCAGTAGTTCCTTGCCCAGCGCACGGTAACGCTCCTCCGACAGTTTTTCCGCTCTCCCTTCCTGCTCCATCCGCGAAAGGCCTACGGCATATTCCATGATGCGAAGCCCCTCGAACATCTCTTCAACGGAATCGGGTGCCAGGTATTCATATTCGATCAACTGGGTCCTGTCTTCCCGCTTATCCCGGTCGGCATGCTTCCAGCAGTTGCGTTCCAGGGCATATAAATTGTAGAGGAACCAGAACCCGGGAAGGATCCGGAGCCGGTTAATGCTTTCTTCATGCACCAGCAGGGAAAATGGAATGCGGAGATTGATTTCTCCAGGATAATTTCCTTTGGCAATCAGGGTGAAACAGGCAAATTGGGAGTTATGCTTCAGGCTCACGCATAACCCGGGCCAGAACCCGCGCCCGGCAATGATCTCCCCATCTGCACCCCGGGAATTGTGGTTGGAGCCGATGGTAGCCCCGGCTGCCATATTGCTTTGTCCCATGATCAGGGCTGCGCATAAAAAGGAATTGTTATGGTGCTGTTCGTGACCGGGGAAAATCAGGGAATTGAGGACCTCGCAGCAGGAGACCGTCGAATTATCCCCCAGATAGGAATTGATCAGCCTGGCTCCATATTTCAGACTGGAATGGGAAGCCATGACAAAACGGACGGCTTTGACTCCATAAAATACCCTGCAGCCATAACCCATGATACCATTGACCAGCTCGCATCCTTCCCCGATCTGGGACATGGCTCCTGGATTACTGTGGATAGTCAGGTTTTTGATCTTGTTGGCTCCTTTGAGGTAAGCATCAGACCCGATCAGGGTATCTTTGATGATATGGCAGCTCTTGATCACGGTCCGGTCTCCCACCATTCCATAATAACCCCTGCGGTGATCCTGCAGCCGGCTGGTGAACAAGCTGAACTTTTCCATCAGGTTATGGTCTTCCCGGAAGGTGGTCCAGAGCCACGCATCCCCTGGAAGCATTCCGGCAAAAGGAAGCACCCTACGTCCTGCATTTTCATTACGTAACTCCAGCCAGATGCGGACAGTTTCGTCTTCCCCGTCTTTCAGGATACCATTGCCGAATTTGGCATAATCCGTGGTCGTCATCTCATTCACATTGGTGATGATGACCTCATTACCGATGATGTAATGGGATAGGTAAGCCACATTTTCAATCACGGAATTATCTCCGATGTCGCAGGAGCAAATGGTGCTGTTATATAGCCCAACAGTCAACCGGAGGTTATGAAATTCCAGATAATAGGGTTCCAGCTTGCCGATGCGGATTTTCCCGAAGAAATGGCAGTTACGGACCAGCTGTCCGCTGAACTGCTCGGCTACCAGAATATGATTCCAGTTATCGGAGGAATTATTGTTGCGCACCAGAATTTCAATTTCCTGGGCGGTCAGGTTCCGGTATTTTCTCGTTGAGCCATGCTGGAGATCCCTCAGGTAATATTCATCCTTCCCCTGCGGTAAATATCGGGGTTCCACAAATTCATAACCCAGCTTACTTTGGGGTCTCTTGGTGATAATATTCATATAGTACTGTTTCAGAAACCCCTGTCCGGGCAAAGGGAGGGGTCCATTTTTATTTTATGCCTGTTCAGCTCAGCGCCAATTCCCCGAGATCCGTAAAGGATATTGATCATTCCACGGTTACGGATTTAGCCAGGTTCCTCGGTTTGTCCACATCATATCCTTTCAGCACTCCGATATGGTATGCCAGTAACTGCAGCGGGATGACATGAAGTATCGGGGCGACCACTTCGTCTGCTTCGGGGACTGCAATGATATCATCGGCCAGGGCCGTGACTGCTTCATCCCCTTCGGTCACCAGCGCGATCACGCGTCCCTTCCGGGCTTTGATCTCCTGGATATTAGACAGGATCTTATGCTGGAACCGGTCCCGGGTAGCCAGGATCACCACCGGCAGGCTTTCATCAACCAGGGCAATGGGCCCATGCTTCATTTCTGCAGCAGGGTATCCTTCGGCATGGATATAAGAGATTTCCTTGAGCTTCAGGGCGCCCTCCAGGGCGACGGGGAAATTCAAGCCCCTCCCCAGGTACAAAAAATCCCTGGCCTGACAATATTTCACAGCGATTTGCCTGATGTGTTCATTGAGCAACAGCACCGTTTCTGCTTTACCCGGTATTGATTCCAGCTCATGGAGCAGGTGCCGGTAGCGGGTGTCATCCACTGTGTTATTTTCCCGGGCTATTTTCAGGGCGATCATGCTCAGCACGGCAAGCTGGGCAGTAAAAGCCTTGGTGCTAGCCACGCCGATCTCCGGCCCCGCATGCGTGTAAACGCCTTCATGGGAAAGCCTGGCAACTGAAGAACCCACCACATTGCAGACTCCGAATACAATGGCGCCCTGCTGTCTGGCACTTTCAATAGCTACCAGGGTATCTGCAGTCTCTCCCGACTGTGAAATAGCGAAGATCACATCTCCGGTCCGGACTACCGGATTCCGGTACCGGAACTCGGAGGCATATTCCACCTCGACTGGAATCCGGCAAAGCTCTTCGATCATATATTCGGCCACAAGGGCTGCATGCCAGGATGTCCCGCAGGCAATCATGATAATCCGCCGGGTATTATACAGCAGCTGGGCATATTCCCGGATTCCCCCGAGGGTAAGGGTGCCGGATGGGGCATCCAGGCGGCCGCGCAGACAATCAAAAATCGTACGGGGTTGTTCAAAGATTTCCTTGATCATGAAATGGGGGAATCCACCTTTCTCAATGGCAGCAAGCTCCAGGTCCAGTTTCTGTACGTAAGGTGTCTGCAATTCATTGGAAATATTTTTAAGCACCAGTTCATCGGCCCGGATGATAGCGACTTCATAATCATTGACAAATACCACCTCCTGGGTGTATTCCACGATCGGAGATGCATCAGAGGCCAGAAAATGTTCCCCTTTTCCAATGCCGATCACCAGCGGACTGCCTTTGCGAGCGGCAATCAGCAGGTCAGGATGGTCTGCATCCAGGATAACGATCACATAGGCACCCACGACCCGCTTCAGGGCAATCCGGACAGCTTCTTCCAGGGGACAGTTGTTGCTTAACCTGATCTCATCAATGAAATGGATCAGTACTTCGCTGTCCGTGTCACTGCGCAAGTGGTGGCTTTTGTTCACCAGCTCCTGCCGGAGCTGGGCAAAATTCTCAATAATGCCATTATGTACAATGGTCAGTCTCCCGTCAGCAGAAGTATGGGGGTGGGCGTTGCGGTCGCTGGGTTCTCCATGGGTCGCCCATCGGGTATGCCCGATTCCGCAGTGGGCGGACAAGTCCCTGCCGGCCAGGAATTCTTCCAGTTCCGAGACCCGGCCTTTTTTTTTATAGACCTGTATGCCATCCTGGGCTATGGCAATGCCGGCGCTGTCATACCCCCGGTACTCCAGTCTTTTAAGGCCTTTCAGGATGACCGGATAGGCTTCCCGGGGTCCGATGTATGCCACAATGCCGCACATAAGGATGAAGATTTTCAGGCAGGATCAACTGCGTGGAAAGGTCAGCAAATATCGAAAATTAAAGCCAGGTTGAAAATCCGGGTTTTAATGCGGGGAGGAGGGACCCAGACAATGGTTAAAAAGCTGTAATATCCTCCGGTATTCATCGGTCCAGCTGCTGGCATCCGAGAAATCATGATTTTCCATCGGATAAACAGCCAGGCTCCAGTGTTTTTTACCAAGTTCAATAAGCTTTTCGGTTAAACGGACGATATCCTGGAAATGTACATTGGTGTCCTGCATACCATGACACAGGAGCAGGTGATCTTTAAGGCCAGCGGCAAACCAGATCGGCGAGCTCCTCAGGTAGGCCAGGGAGTCCAAATCCGGATCATTCAATATATTGGAAGTATATTCATGGTTATAATGCGCCCAGTCTGTCACTGACCGGAGTGCAGCTCCGCAGGCGAATACACCGGGTTTGGTGAATAAAGCCATCAGGGTCAGGAATCCTCCATACGATCCGCCCCAGATGCCTATTTTGGCCCGGTTAACTCCCAGGCTGTCCACCATATAGGTCGATCCATCTACGATATCATCCAGGTCCCTGCCCCCCATATGGCGGTAAATGGCAGTTCTCCAGTCCCTCCCATATCCGGCACTTCCACTGTAATCAATATCCATTACTGTATAACCCTGATCAGCGAGCAGGTTTTCAAACAGGTATTCCCGGAAATAATAATCGCTCCAGTACATCATGGCATCCTGAAGGTAACCGGCTCCATGGATGAAAATAACTCCCGGTCTTGTGGATTGGGGAGTAGCCGGCCGAAAAAGCCTGGCATATACTTTTTTGCCATACCGGTCAGTAAAAGTAATGATCCTTGGTGCCCTCCAGGGATAAGAACGGAACAATGGACTCTCTGCCAGGTGGGTAATCCGGGTAGGCAGAGCACCCGGAAGATTGCTTTGCAGATATAATTCCCAGGGGTGGTTACTGAAAGAATGTCGGAAGGCGATATACCGGTTGTCCGGGGAAAGCAGGCACTTATTGCCACCCTCCATCCGGGTAAGGGGAACGGATTTTCCTGTGGCTATTGTCAGCTTATAGTACTGCAGTTCTCCGGGGTGGACCTGATTTGTGGTCAGGTAAAAATATTTCCTATCCCGCGAAAGTTTGGCCTGCATGACCTCATAGGCCCCGCTGGTGAGCGCCTTTTTCTGTCCTGTACGGATATTTTCCAGGTAGAGGTGGGAGTACCCGGTGACCTCCGACTGGTACCAGCAGGTAGTATCATTGACCCATCCCACATGACCTGCGGAAAAATCCCAGCCAATACCCGGACCATCCACCCAGGCTTCATCATGTTGCCGGTCCAGCAGCTTAAGATTTCCATTGCGGGGATCGAGCAACATAATCCACCGATCTTTGTTATCCAGGGCCCGGACAACGACAAAAGCATGGGTACCCGATTCATTCCAGAAAGGGCCCATGACCACCACCTGACGCATCGGAGGATTCCGGTGAAAGGCAGAATCCTCCGTGGGATAATCCTTCAGATACTCCGGAATATCCTTCATGCCCGGTATGGTTTGGGTGTGCAATGGATAAACTGTATCCGATTTCCGGTCATAGATATAGGAGCGGAACTTGGGGTATGGGGTGCCTGCCTTGGAACGGCCCCGGATCACCTGGGTATACCCCGATACAGTGACATATTCCGGAACGGCAGTGGCTGTTGGTCCCACGGGGTCCTGCCTTAAGCGGTAAAAGATATACCGGCCATCAGGACTGATGGTTAATTGGTCTGCCTGCTGGTTATTCAGGTAGATCCTCAATGGCTTTTTATGGTCCACCCTGGCTTTTTCCAGGGAATCCCGGAATAAAGCCTGGTTATGGCGTTTCCGGAGCACGGATGAATTATTCAGCTCGTCCCTGGTCAGGAATGCCTGGACCAGGGAAGGAACTGGATTGGCTGCAGGGGCTTTTCCTGCATTAAAATCAGTTAACTGCTTCAGGCTGCTGTTGACCAGGTCCCAGGCAAATAAGTTGGATCCCTGATGGAATACAATACAGCTTTCCCCGAAAGAGAAAACAGGGGAAGTTGGCTGGTCCTCCAACTGGATTATTTTCCGGATTTTCCCGGTTTGAAGATCCAATAAGTTAATCGCGTCATCCTGACTGTACACCAGTAAGGTCCGGTCCCGGTTATAGGTTCCTCCGGCCTGGGCCAGGGCAATTTCCCGGATAAGCTGTCCCGCCTGATGAATGGACCGGTTGGCTATCGTCAAATAATATAGGGAATCTGAAGCAGCCTTGTCCGGATTCCAGTCGAAATAGACCCGCTTGCTGTCCGGACTCCAAAATACATGATCCGGGGAACTGCCAATCCACCTGGGGTCCTTCATGATCTTTTCCACAGTCAGGGGAGCCAGGGTTTGCTGGGCAGGTGTTATACCAAAATACAGGGAAGCCCCCGATAAAATCAGCATAAAACGGACTATGAAAAGCTTCCTTGATGGGTTCAATTCCATAAAGCAGGATTTTAAGGATACCGGATTGGGATAATTACTTGGCAGAAATAATCTTTTTTAATCCAGGGATTTGGACAAAATTAATCTGGATTTTCAAGCAATTCAAGATAAATCACGGGCTTTTGGATCTGGTGTCCGGTATCCAAATTGTTATTACTTTAGCGGTTTTCCCATGCACAGACTATTTATGATCAAACCTTATTTGGCTGTTTCCCGCAGTACCCGGAAAGGGAGAGGAGTATTTACCCGGGCAAATATACCCACCAAAACAGTCATCGAAATCTCTCCCGTGATCGTGCTTTCCGGGAAGGATACGGATCGGGCGGACAAAACCATATTGCATAACTACATTTTTCTCTGGGGAGCCAGGCTCACCAGGACTTGCATTGCCCTGGGATATTGTTCCATTTATAATCATTCCTTTGATCCCAACTGTGAGTATGAGATGGATTTCAGTGTCGACACCATGACCATTAAAACCTTAAGGGGGATCAGTAAGGGAGAAGAATTAACCATCAATTACAACGGAGAGACTACTGACCAGACCCCACTCTGGTTCAAAGTAAAGAAAAGCTGAGGATCTCCTTCCCGATTTTACCCCTTCCCCCAGTTAAACCGTTGTTAAGATGCCAGGCAGGGTTAAACACTTTGGCTTCCGGGAAGTCTCATTGGAAACAGGGATGATTCCCGGTAAAACAAAACATTATGAAAAAGCTGATGCTTACCGCGGCCGCTGTCCTGGCTACAGCTGCTGCTTTTGCGGGTACACCGAAGGATGGGTATTTCCAGAGGAGGAACCCGGAGGAGAACAGATTTTACCATTCCCGCGATGATCACAGGGACAGGGACTATAATGAGGGTTACCGGGATCGGCGCCCTGCCCGCCGGGAAAGACGGGAGAACCGGGAGGAACATCGGGAAGGGCGTCGTCATGAATGTTATTTGTGGGAGCAGGGTTAAGGCTCCCAGGACGGTTTTCGGCCCGTAGGATAAACCGGGATAGGGAGGATAACTAAAATAAGGTCCTGTCTGATTTCCACCTGGTCCAGCCCTGGTTTTACAGGTTGTCCGGCCCTTTGCACATTGAGTAGTTCCGGATTAACTTGCAGGATGCGGCAGGAGGATAAATTCAGGATGCTGGAAAACAGGCTGCGAAAGGTAGATCGCTATCTGGCCAGAACCGCATCCCGGTCAGGGGTCACTTGTTACAGGGTATATGATCATGATCTGCCGGAATTTCCTTTCTGTGTGGATCGCTACGAAGACAAATTGCATGTGGCGGAATACCGGAGGCACCATGGCATGGATGATCAGACCCATGACCGGTGGCTGGCAGGTAGCCTGGAACGGATCGGCCACATCCTAGAAGTGCCCAGAGAAAAAATTTTTCTCAAGGAAAGGAAGCGAAAATCAAGCCGCCTGGATCAATATGAAAAACAGGCATCAGACAACCAATTTTTTACGGTTCGGGAAGGGGGATTGCAATTCCGGGTAAACCTGTCAGATTACCTCGACACGGGTCTTTTTTTGGACCACCGGGTTACCCGGGAGATGGTCCGGGAGTCAGCCAAAGGGAAACGGGTGCTTAACCTGTTCTGCTATACCGGTTCTTTTTCTGTCTATGCTGCCGCAGGCGGAGCCCTTGACCTGGAGTCGGTGGACCTTTCCAATACCTATCTGGACTGGGCCGGGGAAAATCTCCGGTTGAACGGGCTGTGGAACCCGGATAAACAACATTTGGTAAGATCTGATGTGATCCGTTACCTGCCTGGGCTGACCTCATCGGATTTTGACCTGGTCATACTCGATCCCCCGACGTTCAGCAATAGCAAAGGGATGAAAAAATCCTTCGATATCCAGCAGGACCATCCCGACCTGGTGAATCAAACCCTTCGGGTGATGCGACCAGGAGGCATCATGTATTTCAGTACAAATTCCACCAAATTTGTACTGATGAAGGAACTTATCCGGGCATCTGCCATCACCGATATAACCGCAATAACCACTCCTTTTGATTTCCAGGGTAAGGGAGGGAGAAAATGCTTTCTGATCCGGAAATAGATCAACTCATGCGATGGATGGTACAGGATATTCATCAAAGGCAGGACAGCCTTCACCGAAATCCAGTCCGATCCCGCCTGTTGACTTGTGGAAGGCAGGGATGGCCTGCCTCAGGGAGGAAATCAGGGACCGGAAGGCCACAGAACCAAAAACGGTCGTTCCGTTCGGTAAACAGGTTTTATTATTCGCTATCAATTCCCGGATGAGCTGCAGGTAATCTTCCACATTCCCGTCGTTAAATCTGGAGACCAGCAGACTTTCTGCATGTTTCTGCAACCGGAGACCCCTGATCTCGGCGACATCCCTCAGCCAGCGTTGCGCACAAAGACTGGAAGGATTTTGAATGACGGCCTGGATCAGGTTTCCGGCACCCGGTTCACCCAGGGTGGTTTCCCGGAAGCGCCCAAGCCGGTACCTGACCAGGGAACTTTCCCGGATTGACAGGGCCTGTTGATAAGCGGCAACTGCTTTAGCCGGATAGCCAAGGGCAGCCTGTATCCTTCCATCCAGATAATGCCCTGTTTCTGCCCTGGGGCAGGCGCCCAGATAGGAACGGATATAGGGCAGCGCCATTGCGGGTTGGTATAAAAATAAATATAACAGGGACCGGATAAGATCGGTCTCCGGTCCCTGAATTGCCTGGTTTTCCAGCAGGGGGGTCCATTTTTCCCGGTGATTGTCAATCAGGGCGGCCAATGCACAATCACAACTCACCTGTGCATAACCGGATATCAGGTAATCATGGGCATCGTGTATATGGTGTAGGAGTAACTGCTCGATACCCCGCAGGAAATACCAGGCACCCAGGTTCTCCAAATCCTTTTTTTTCTGAAAATCATAAATTATGGTCCCGGTTTCCAACCTGTCCCGGATTATTTGCGGATTGTTGAAAGTGGAAGTAAATTCCCGGATCAGGGGGTCAGTAAAAATATCATTTACGGTGATCTCTCTTTTCAGGTAAAGACCTCCGGGACCGGTGACCCGGCTCAGCGCCACATAAGTCTGTCCTCCCGCAAATGCCCCCCTTCCGATATCCAGCAGCACCCGGTCAAATGTGAGCCCCTGACTTTTATGGATGGTAATTGCCCAGGCTAATTTCAGGGGATATTGGGTAAAAGTGCCGGTAACCTCCTGGGTTATTTTTTGGTGGCTGAAATCAAAAGAATACCTGATGTTTTCCCAGGTTCTTTTGTCCACTTCATGGATGGTGCCATCCTTCATTTTCACTCCGATCAGGTCATCTTCCAGTTTGCATACCTGTGCGATGGTTCCGTTCACCCATCGGTTTTTCATGTCGTTCCGGATAAAGATGACCTGTGCCCCGATCCGCAGGATCAGCTCGGCTTCTGTCGGATATTTGCTTTTTTCAAAGTCCCCGGTAAACTCCGCCCTGAATTTCACGGAAGTCCCCGGAAGCTTGTTTAATTGCTGCTGATTCACCTGCTCAGCGACAGCGTTGGTAGTGGTCAGGGTAATGGCAAAATCCGGTTGCCCCAGGTCTGTGTTCAGCCTGCACCTGCTGTTCAGGTTATCCAGTTCTTCCGCAGTGATCGTACTGTCGCGAACCTGATCCAGCAAGTGGATAAAATCAGGATCGGTCTGCCGGTATACCTTCTTCAGTTCCACGGTGAACAGGCTGATACGTTCGAATACCTTCGCACGGAAAAAATAGGGGCTGCCATACAGTTGGGTCAGCATATCCAGCTCCCCGGATTTAGGGAAACTAACGGGTTCCAGCTGAAATAGATCGCCGATGCAGATCACCTGTTTTCCCCCGAACGGAAGTGCCGGATTACCCCCGTTTATCCTCAGGGAAAAATCTATGGCATCCATGATATCGGCCCGGACCATGGATATCTCGTCAATGATCAGGGTGTCCATAGCAGCGATGACCTTCCTTTTCGGGGAATTCTTGTGAAACCGCTCAATGCCCTCGTCTTCGGGAAACAGGAATCTGGGGGGGAACTGAAAAAAAGAGTGAATGGTCACTCCCCGCACATTCACTGCAGCAATGCCTGTAGGGGCAACCACCACGATATGCTTCAAAGGCTTTTCTGTAAGGGTCCGCAGAAAACTCGATTTTCCGGTTCCAGCTCTACCGGTCAGAAAAAAAGATTCATTGGTATGCGTGGCCAGCCTATCCGCAGTATGCAATTCCTGATTGTCCGGATCCGCAATCATGCCGTTTTTTTTCGTTTTTTAGGAGCCACCAGATTATAGGACTCATCAATCAATTCCAGGATCTGCCGCTTGCTGAGGCTCCCATCCAGGTAAATGGTATTCCAGTGCTTTTTATTCATGTGGTATCCGGGGATTACTGAGGGATATTGTTCCCTCAGTAAGATGGCTTTTTCCGGATCGCATTTTGCGTTGAATTGCAGGGGCTGGCTGTCCAGGCTGACCAACAGGAATATTTTCCCCCTTACCTTGAACACCAGTGTATTCTCACCAAAAGGGAAGCATTCCTCTGCCTGAGGTTTGACTTGTACATACAACCTGATCTCTTCTGCGTCCATAAATTTCAGATTAGCCAATTTTTATCATGTAGCAGCATCATTCCCTTTTTTATTCTTTAGGTAAATATATTGGAGATAATTTTATCATGTAAATGAACCTAATTGATTTAAAAAGACCTGTAGTGGAATATCCATTCTTAGCATTACAAGGTTAAATCATTTTTTCGAATTCCAGTACTTGGCGATGCGGTGAAGGTCCTGGATAATCATTGATATCCTGCCAATGCCTGTAAGGCATAATAATGGATTCAACGATCCGGATTCAAGGCTGATCTTCGTACCCTGCTGCTATGTTAATAATGAATAGGGTTGTATCTGATTAAAAAACAGTCAGTCGGCAGACGCTGTGGACAAGGGTTTTCATGCCAGACTTTAACAATTTATTATAATAGGGTATATACCTTAATTCGCAGGTAGGACATTTAAAGAATCATGAAAAATTATGTATAGGATACTGAATAACTGGCTTTTTCCAGGTGACCGTCAGTCAAATCCAATACCCCCGATATACGGATTATTAAGCAGCCTATTAAAACCTGCTCCCGTTTTATTTAAATAAATAAGTATTGAAAATATTATCATGGTATAGATGCATCATGCTAAACCTTCCTTTTATTGAACTATTGGACCTATAAAATTTAATGTAAGTAAATATGCTCGTTATGCCATTCGACAAATCTTTTCCCAGGTACATTTGTTGATTTGAACGGAATATTGAAGAGGTTATTACCATGGAACTTGTAATACTCCTTCCCGTTTTCAAATTCTTCTTTGATTTGTTTGCTTACTTCCACTTTTAAGTCTGTGGTTATTGTTATGTAGCCAGCATCAAAAAGTTTATGTAAATCAGACCTGAGCAGTAATGCGTTTGAAATGCAATGAGGTCCTGCCTCAGCGTAAGGTTTTATGTGGGCAGTTTCCAAAACAGGCAGGGTTTTTTCACCTGATATAGCACATTTTCTATTATAAGCATCAGTCACCAGCACCCTGAAAGCATTCTGGCCTAATCGAACTTTGGTCAATATCGATTTGCCATACAAAGGAGATTCCGCATTTTCTAAAAAGAGTTGATTGCTTTCTTCAACTGGTTGCAGGTATAGGTATTTTTGAATGATCAGGTTTATTTTATGCCAGAGTTCCTTTCCGATTTGAGATTCTGTAGAATATGATTTTCCCTGAACAATGCTTTTATCCCAATTACCGGGTATCGGGATCCAATCTTCGTTTTTGAAAAAAATTGGATTGGTTAGGACTATGCAGCCGATTTTTGGGTTTGCATTGGTTTTATCCTTTCTGTAGGATAAAACCAGCCTTTGCAATTCCTGGTAAGAGTCGCATCCGTTGCCTTTCCCAAAAGTGTCCCAGGAAATGGAAAGAGGTAAAAAAGTATGGCTAGAAAAAAATCCTATACCTCCTATGGCATTGATCGGGCTTTTAAGTTTGAAAAGGAAGGGAGAACCTGGAGAAAGTGCCCTGAAAACTTTATTACCCCCTGGTTGCCAGAAGTTTACATCCTCCCACTGTTGTCTAGCCATGTATTTGTACCAATTATTATCCGTAACGCCAAGAAAGAATATTATATTTCTCTGCATGTCCTAGTTGCCAATTATTGTGTATTCCTAGTTGCCAAAAGTTGTGTATTCCTAATTACCGATTACAACTTTTTTTTAGGAGGGTAAAATGGGTTACATTTTTATTCGAATAAAAAGTCATTTCCCGACTTGTTTTTGTTGATTGGCTGGATAACGGTCACCTATAATATTGATTTTTGCAATAGTGTCTTCCAGCGATTTCCACTCGCTTACTGAAACTGTCAGCGTAGCGGAAACTAGATTTTCTTTAAGGTGATTTAACTTAGTGGTACCTGGAATCGGTACAATCCAGTCCCGTTTGTTGAGCAGCCAACCTAAGGCAACCTGTGATGGGGTTAAATCATTTGAAAGCCCGAAATCGCGTATTGCATCGATCATTCCCTGGTTCGCCTTCAACGCCTCGGGTTCAAAACGTGGCAGATCAGCGCGGTTGTCGTTCTCCGCTGAGAACTTTGAATTTTCGTTCAGGGCGCCGGTAAGATAAGCGCGTCCAACCGGGCTGTAGGACACGAAACCGATGTTTAATTCTTCCAGAGATGGGAAAAGGGTTTCCTCAGGTTCTCGCCACATAAGAGAATATTCACTTTGAACTGCCGATATGGGTAAAATGGCATGTGCCTTTCTTACAGTATCTGCACTTACTTCGCACAGCCCAAAATATTTTACTTTACCCTCTTTTACAAGGTCTTTTACCAAGCCTGCCACTTCTTCAATCGGCACGCTGGGATCCATACGATGCTGGTAAAATAAGTCAATTACCTCGCGTTTTAATCGTTTGAGGGCTTGTTCGGCTACCTGACGAATCTGTTCCGGCCTGCTGTTCAAACCAATGGTTCTTCCGTTGTGGATGTCAAAACCAAACTTAGTGGCAATCGCGGTACTATATTTATAATTACTTAAAGCTTCTCCAACCAATTCTTCATTGGTATAAGGACCATATACTTCAGCAGTATCAAACAGCGTTATACCGAGGTCAACTGCCTGGTGAATTAAACTGATCATTGTTTTTTTATCCGGTACTGGTCCACGATGATAGTTCATTCCCATGCACCCCAGTCCTAAAGCAGATACTTCTAATCCTTGTGATCCTAATTTCCTCTGTGGCATAACGGAGCAGTTTTAAATTATAATTATTTAGTCTAAGAGCTTAACCCCCTAAGGCCAGGATCAGGAATTCCCTTGCTTTGGATTAGCACTTTATATTTTCTGCCCATATCATAGAGCAATCTGTTAACCAGGTAGATTTCTTTTTTATAGTTAATTCCCTCTTCCCGCATGATCATTTCTTTAAGTATTTCCTCGAATCCCAGGGCCCTCAGAAAATGCCCCTGATCGGTAAAACCACAGCCTTCCAGGCCGTTTTTCAATCCCCAGTGGTGCAGCGCGGTGAAATTCACATGGGAGGTGATATCCTGTTGTCCGATATCCTGGTATGGGTTTTCATTGATCCGGTGTTTATTATAGCAGATCAGGGTGCCCTGGTTCCGGTAATCCTGGTAAAGCTCGGCAGAAGGATACCCATAATCGATCGTTAAGACAAATCCCCGATGTAAAGCGATGGCGATTTCCTTGATCCAGTCCAGTGCGTCCAGGTTGATCTCGGTCCTGAATCCCCTGGGCAAATGTACGTCCAGGGCTTCCAGGTAATTTTTCAACTCATGTCCGGCAGGTCTAAGCAATTCGGTAAACCCATGATCCTCGTCCACGAATACTTCCATCAGTTCATCATTCATTACCACCTGATGAATTGCAAAATTATCTAACAATTCATTGGATAAAATGCAGCCAGAGATTTCAGTCAGATCCTGAATGGATCCGGACCAGCTCACCTTTTCTGGAAGCATTTTTTTTTCCATTTCCCGCATTTCAGGACTCTTTTCAATGATGGTATAGTGAAGTTTTTCATACAATGGATCATTGTGTTTAAGATAGGCCAGGATGTCGCGGGCCAGGATTCCGGTTCCGGCACCGAATTCAATCACCGTGAAAGGTTTTTTGCCCAGGATCTCCCACATTTCTTCCAGCTGGCGACCGATCGCAGCCCCGAATGCCGGGGTAAGGTTCGAACTGGTATAAAAATCCCCGGCTTCCCCTATTTTATCCCTGATGGAAGTATAGTACCCCAGCCCGGGATAGTACAGGGCCATTTCCATGTAATCCCGGAATGAAATAGGTCCTTCCTCCCTGATTCGAGTTTTGATGATTTCGGAAAGAGTCATGCTTCCTAACTTTAGATTCAAATCCGATAATCATTCCTGATAAAGAGGACTTTGGTGAACGTTTTCACAGGTATCTTTTCCAGGAAAAATGATGAACGGGGACTTTCCGGCATGGATACAATTTAATCCGATTTTGCCGATCCGTTGCATAGCATGGATTTTTTCTTTAAGTTCGGTTAGAAATGGCCAAATCCCGGTTAAATGCAGGATACGACAATCAGTTTCGGGACCTGTGTAAATCAAGAAATGGGAAAAGCAGGAACAACCTAAGCTGTGTTTTTTCTTAAATTTGGTAATTAAACCCATTATGAAGGAAGTTTACCTGGTATCTGCAGCCCGTACCCCGATCGGAAGCCTGGGTGGTATCTTATCCCCCCTGAGCGCATCCCGCCTGGGTGCGGTGGTGATTCGGGCTGCCCTGGAGAAATCCGGCATACTGCCCGGTCAGGTGGATGAAGTGTATATGGGGAATGTGATCACGGCTAACGAAGGACAAGCTCCAGCCAACCAGGCCAGCATCTATGCCGGACTCCCGGTGAAGACTCCATGCACCACGGTGAACAAAGTTTGTGCTTCCGGCATGAAGGCCATTATGCTGGGAGCGCAGGCCATCCTGCTGGGAGACAATGAGGTGGTTGTATGCGGGGGCATGGAAAGCATGAGTAATATTCCCTATTATCTGGACAAGGCCCGAAGCGGTTACCGGCTGGGTAACGGTATCCTGATTGATGGTATCCTCCGGGACGGATTATGGGATCCCTATAAGGATTTTCATATGGGCAATGCAGCCGAACTATGTGCATCAGGATATCATATCAGCCGCCAGGAGCAGGATGCTTTTGCCCTGGAAAGTTACCGGCGGGCCGCCATGGCTACACAGCAGGGGTTATTCCAGGATGAAATAGTGCCGGTGGAAATTGCCGGAAGGCATCCGGTAATCGCCCGGGAGGATGAAGAGTTTAAAAAACTGGACCGGGAAAAACTTCCCACCCTTAAACCCGCTTTTCAGGAGGACGGAACCATTACTGCCGCGAATGCTTCCAAAATAAATGACGGGGCTGCTGCCGTGGTCCTGGCCAGTGGGGAAAAACTGAAGGAACTGAATCTGCAACCCCTTGCCCGGATAGTTTCCTATGCGGATGCTTCGCAGGCGCCGGAGTGGTTTACCACCACTCCTGCCATAGCCATGCGTAAGGCCCTGGGGAAGGCAGGCCTCGGGATGAAGGATATGGATTATGCGGAGATCAATGAAGCTTTTTCCTGTGTGGCCATAGCCAATGCCCGGGATATGGAACTGGATCCGGAACGGATGAATATCTGGGGAGGGGCAGTTGCACTTGGACACCCCATTGGTTGCAGTGGTGCCAGGATAACCGTCACCCTGAGCTCAGTACTAAAAAAACAACAGGGGCATTATGGAATAGCCGCTATCTGTAATGGCGGAGGCGGTGCGAGTGCCCTTATCCTGGAATCAGTTTGACCGGTCAGTTTATTATTTTTCCATTTTAAAAAACGAGTATGAAATATCATCTTTTACTTTTCTTTATCCTCATTGGATTTGTCGGCGGAGTTTCAGGTCAGGGAAACTCATTGGGTGTTTTTACCCAGCATTCGGACATTGGCAGCCCGGCAATTGCCGGGTCCTCCAGTTATGATGAAAATTCCCAGACCTACACCCTGACGGGGTCTGGAAGCAATATCTGGTTTAATGAAGATCAATTCCAGTATTGCTTTAATCAAATGGGAGGTAATTTTATCCTCACTGCGGATTTTGCCTTTGTGGGTGATTCCGGGGATCCGCACCGCAAGATCGGCTGGATGATCCGGGAATCCACGGATTCCCAGTCAGCCCATATCAGCGCAGTTTCGCACCTCAGCGGACTCACCGTCCTTCAGTGGCGTGTCCTGCGAGGGGCTTATATGCGTGACCCCCAGGATGAAATCCGGGCGGCCAAACGGCATTATCTGGTCCTCCAGCTGGAACGGGAGGGCAAGCTGATTACCATGCGGGCTGCACATCCAGGTGAACCCTTGCAGACCATTGGTTCCCATTACATGGCAGATATGCCGGATTCCGTATTGGCAGGGTTGTTCATATGCGCCCATGATCCTAAAGCACTGGCAAAGGCCCTGATCTGGAATGTCCGGATTGACCAACCGGCAAAGGTAGTCCCGGTCTCCCCCAGGCCTCCCGAACTGGGGAGCCGGATGGAGATCATGAATGTATTTACCGGAGTCAGGAAGGTGATCTATGAGCAGCCCGGACGTTTTGAAGCGCCCAATTGGATGCCGGGCGGAAAGAGGCTGCTGTTCAACCAGCAAGGGGCTTTATATACCATTTCCGATACAGGGGGGCAGCCGGAAAAACTGAATACTGGTTTTGCTGCGCGCATTAATAACGATCATGGGATTTCTTTCGATGGGAAGATGTTGGCGATCAGCAATTCCCGGGCAGGCATGCCAGAAGGAGGGTCCACCGTGTATGTTTTGCCCCTGCATGGCGGAACACCCCGGCTGATGACGGAAATGACCCCTTCTTATTTCCATGGCTGGTCTCCGGACGGGAAGCATTTCCTTTTTGTGGGCAAACAGGGGGGACATGTTTTCAATCTTTACCGGGAGTCTGTGAATGGGAAGAAGATATTTCCGCTGACTGCCGATACGGTCGGGCATGTGGATGGTCCTGAATATTCACCCGACGGAAAGTATATTTATTATAATGGTAACCAGTCCGGCACCATGCAGATTTGGAGGATGAACCCGGATGGATCCGGCAAGGAGCAGTTGACCTTTGATCAGTACAATAACTGGTTCCCGCACCTGTCACCGGATGGGAAATGGATGGTTTTTTTATCCTATCCGGATCATGTGGATCCCGCTGGCCACCCTGCCTATAAAAGAGTAATGATCCGGTTAATGCCGGTACAGGGAGGCGACCCCCGGGTGATCGCATACCTGTATGGGGGTCAGGGGACCATGAATGTACCCTGCTGGTCACCGGACAACCGCCATATCGCCTTTGTCAGTAATTCAGGGGGATTGACGGTTACCCGCGAGCGGAAATGAGGCTGAATGAAGGGCAGGAAATCCATAGGACGGGCTCCAGGCAGGTTCAACGGCGAACAGAGATCCTTTAACAGGGACTGCGTATTGTTCCTAAAATATCTGATCATATGGGTAAGCCGATCTTAGGCTTACAGCAGTCGAATTCTGGCCATCTTGACCCATCAGGAGGTTGCTGCATCCGGAAAATTCCCTGATCCTCAGGAAAACAAAAGAGGATAACTTTAAAATGGGAAAAATGAAAAAAATACCCTTTACCATAACCCGCACCTTCCATGCACCTGTTCATGTGGTTTGGGAAGCGATCACTGATAAAGGCAAAATGAAGCAGTGGTATTTTGACCTTGAAGCGTTTCAACCGGTAATTGGTTTTGAGTTTCAATTTTATGGAGGCACTGAAACGAAAAGATACCTGCATTTATGTCAGGTTACAGAAGTGGTTCCAGATAAAAAATTAACGTATGGCTGGAAATATAAAGGCTTCCCCGGAGCATCATTTGTAACGTTTGAATTGTTTGCCAAAGGAGATAAAACCAACCTGAGGTTAACCCATAAGGGATTAGGCAGCTTCCCGGCGGACAATCCTGATTTTGCCAGAGAAAGCTTTGCGGGAGGCTGGACCCATATTATCGGCGTTTCGCTCAAATTTTTTTTGGAGAATGGCTAGGGGTAGCGGATTTTAAAGACCCAGTGGGTAAATTTACCATCCGTTTGCCCCAGGACCTATATGTAGTTTAATCATTACCTGTTTCAATCGTATTTGCATATTCAGGGTTTAACCGATATTTTTGCGTGGTTTTTTACCTGAAAACCTTTAAACAATTCACCCAGCATGCGTCAGATTGCATTCAGACAGGCACTCCGGGAGGCTTTACAGGAAGAAATGCGCAGGGATGAAAGGGTTTTTTTAATGGGGGAAGAAGTGGCCGAATACCAGGGAGCCTATAAGGTCAGCCAAGGGATGCTGGAGGAATTTGGGGAAAGGCGGATCATCGATACCCCCATTTCCGAGCTTGGATTTGCCTCTATCGGGGTAGGTGCTGCTCAGAATGGACTTCGGCCCGTCATAGAATTTATGACCTGGAATTTTGCCAATCTCGCCCTGGACCAGATATTGAATACCGCTTCCAAGATGCTGGCAATGAGTGGCGGACAGGTAGGCTGTCCGATCGTTTTCCGGGGACCCAGCGGATCAGCAGGACAGCTTGGAGCTCAGCATTCCACCTCATATGAATCCTTGTATGCCAATATTCCCGGACTGAAAGTTATTTCTGTATCGAACCCCTATGATGCGAAAGGTTTGCTGAAATCGGCAATCCGGGATGACAATCCGGTCATCTTTATGGAAAGTGAAGTGATGTACGGGGATATTGGGGATGTGCCCGAGGAGGAATACCTGATCCCGATCGGAAAGGCAGAAGTGGTCAGGACGGGTACAGATGTAACCCTTGTTTCCTACAATAAAATGATGAAGGTGGCAGCAAAAGCTGCCGAGGAACTTGCCGCAGAAGGCATACAAGCTGAATTGATTGACCTTCGGACTATACGGCCGCTGGACTCCAATACCATTGTGGAATCAGTAAAAAAGACGAATCGTCTGGTCATTGTGGAAGAACAATGGCCGTTTGCTTCCATTTCCTCGGAAATTGCCTACCGGATCCAAAAGGACGCCTTTGATTACCTGGATGCGCCCATCCGGCGGATCACATCTGCCGATGCCCCAATGCATTACGCCCCCAATCTGGTTGCGCTTTACCTGCCCAATGTAGAAAGAACAGTCAGGTTGGTGAAGGAAGTCATGTACCTGAAAAAGTAATACCGGAAGATAAACTGGTTTGCCGGATGGCTGAGGAGCTGAAAAATTAGTAAAAATCTATGGCCAGCATTTTGATCATTGATGATGAAAGGAGCATCCGCAAAACGCTGATAGAGATACTCAGTTTTGAAGGGTACAAGGTAGATGAAGCTGCGGATGGGACGGAAGGCCTGAAAATGTTTCGGGAAAAGCCATACGATGTGGTCCTTTGTGATATCAAGATGCCTAAAATGGATGGGCTGGAATTCCTGGAAAAGGCCAAGGAAGCCAATCCGGATATTCCTGTGGTCATGGTTTCCGGTCATGGTAACATAGATACTGCAGTTGATGCAGTTAAACGGGGAGCCTTCGATTATATCTCCAAGCCGCCTGATTTAAACCGGCTGCTCATCACGATCCGCAATGCCATGGAAAAAACCTCCCTGGTCGCGGAAACAAAAATATTGCGTAAAAAGGTGACCCGTACCCGGGATATGATCGGCAATTCCCCGGCAATCAGGAAGATATGGGATACCATTGAAAAAGTGGCTCATACGGATGCACGTGTGTTGATCACCGGCGATAACGGGGTGGGAAAGGAACTGGTAGCCCGGTGGATCCATGAAAAAAGCCAACGGGCTGAAGGCCAGCTTGTGGAGGTGAACTGCGCCGCCATACCGGGGGAACTGATTGAAAGTGAACTGTTCGGTCATGAAAAGGGATCCTTCACTTCAGCGATCAAACAACGGATCGGAAAATTCGAACAGGCTTCCGGCGGAACTCTTTTTCTGGATGAGATCGGGGATATGAGCCTGAGCGCCCAGGCCAAGGTGCTTCGGGCGTTGCAGGAAGGCAGGATCACCAGGGTAGGGGGAGAAAAGGAAATTACCGTGGATGTCCGGGTCGTGGCAGCTACGAATAAGGACCTGCTTAAGGAAGTGACGGAACGCAATTTCAGGCTGGATCTGTTTCACCGGCTGAGCGTGATTATTGTGCATGTGCCCTCACTCAATGAACGCAGAGAAGATATCCCGGAGCTGACGGAAAGATTCCTGCAGGAAATTTGCCAGGAATATGGAGTGACAAAAAAGAATATTGATCCCGGAGCCCTGGATTTGCTGATGGGAAAGAACTGGACAGGCAATATCCGGGAATTGCATAATGTAGTGGAGCGGCTGGTTATTCTTTCAGGCAAGACCATCATGGCTGGCGATGTGGAAGATTATGTCCTTACGGGACGTGAACGGAAAACCACGGAAGCCTGATCATTTTTTTGATTTTGCCTGGGCCGGAGGAAAGTTTAGGAAAAGATTATGGAAACCCGGGGCTGAAAAAGTGCAGCAGATGGTTATTTTTACCCTTTAAATCAATTTTGGATGAAATGGACATTTCGTAAGAAAAAGGGAGAAATAAAAAGAAAAAAATCTGTACTCCGCGAATGGCTGGATGCAGCGGTATTTGCCATCATTGCTGCTACCCTGATCCGGACCTTTCTTTTTGAAGCCTATACGATTCCGACACCTTCCATGGAAAAATCCCTGTTGGTACATGATTTCCTGTTTGTGAACAAACTCACCTATGGGGCGCGGATTCCCATGACCCCCCTGGCCGTTCCATTTACCCTGAATAACATCCCCCTCCTCAATATCCAATCCTATTCCAACTGGCCCCACTGGGGATACCACCGGATCAAAGGGTTTCATTCCATTCACCGCCAGGATATCGTAGTCTTCGATTTTCCGGAAGGGGATACTGTAGTGAAGGAAACAGAAGGGACCTATACCTATTACCAGTTGATCCGGCAGTTGGGCCGGGAAGGAGTATGGAATAATCCCCAGTACACTATTGTCACCCGCCCGATAGACCGGGAAGAGAACTATATCAAACGGTGCATAGCCATATCCGGGGATACCCTGGAAGTGAGAGGCAGTGTGGTGTATGTCAATGGTAAAATTTCCCCTTTGCCCCCGCATGCGGAAATGTTCTATGATGTCGTGACCAATGAGACCCCTTTTGACCTGGACAGGCTGGATGAACTGCATATTGACCCACCCATGGGAGCACCGGTGCAGGATGGAAACAAAATGTATTATACCTTCGACCTGACCCGCAATAAGTTGGCTGAACTGAAAAGATTTTCCAATGTGGTCAGCATCACCCCGCAGATCAATACTGGTGTGGATCCCGATGCATTCCCACATGACTCCTTGCATTTCAAGTGGGATGCTGACTATTACGGACCAATATACATTCCGAAAAAAGGCGCGACCGTGCATATTGATACGGCCAATATCGCCCTTTACCGGAGGGTCATCAATACTTATGAAGGCAACACGTTGAAAATACAGGACGGTGTAATCTATATCAATGGTAAGCCCACTGACCATTACACCTTCAAAATGAATTATTACTGGATGATGGGAGACAACCGCCACAATTCCCTGGATTCCCGGTTCTGGGGTTTTGTCCCTGAAGACCATATAGTGGGTAAGGCCTGGTTCATCTGGATGAGTTATGGCAAACATGGGATCCGCTGGAACCGGTTGTTCAAGGGCATCCGGTAACTGAGATCCCAGTCCCGTGAATGCCGCTTTATGTGATGGTGACAACCAGGTGTATGCTATCGGTCTTCCTATTTCGAGAAATCCGGGTTGAAAATATCTTCCAGTCAGGTATGGGGAAATAGCCGGATAACCTGATTACATCCTTTCAGGCACCCTGATACAAAGCAGGGACATTCCCCGGGCAATGATATCTGCGGTTAATACCGATATCCGGAGACGGAGGGTTTTTTTCTCCGGCGAAGCTGCCCTCGAAATGGGTAATTCTGTATATAGGGTGTTGAAGGATCTGGCCACGCGATATAGGTATACTGCAATAACCGAAGGGTCCATTTCTTCCCCGGCTTCGTCCAGCATGGCGGGGAATTGTTCCAGGTTCAGCAACAACGATTTTTCGGCAGGCAGCATCGGTTCCGCGGCGTTATTCCCTGCTGGACCCGGCACCGTACCTGTGATCCCTTCCTTTCTCAATATGGATTTTATCCGGGCATAGGTATATTGGATGAAGGGTCCTGTGAATCCCTGAAAATCGATGGATTCCTCCGGTTCAAAAACCATGCGTTTCCTGGGGTTGACGCGAAGCAGGAAAAACTTCATGGCCCCAATACCGAGGATATCATGCAGTTCCTGGAGTTCAGTTTCGGAAAAATCCTTCACTTTTCCCAGGGACGCCGTCCGTTCAGCAGCTGTGGAAATCATTTCGTCGATCAGGTCATCGGCATCCACCACAGTTCCTTCCCGGCTTTTCATTTTTCCTGAAGTCAGTTCCACCATTCCATAGGAAAGATGGAACAAGTGGGCAGCATATGGTTTCCCGAGTTTAGTCAGAATCAGTTGGAGCACTTTCATGTGATAGTTCTGCTCATCAGCGATGACATAGATGCTTTTGTCCATGTGGAAATCATCATATTTAAGCTGGGCCGTGCCGAGATCCTGGGTCATATACACAGAAGTGCCATCGCCCCGGATCAGCAACTTCTGGTCTAGCCCATCGCCGGTCAGGTCAACCCAGACGGAACCATCTTCCTTTCGGAAAAATATTCCTCCGCCCAGCCCTTCCAAAACAAGTTCCCTGCCCAGTAAATAGGTGCTGCTCTCATAATATACCTGATCAAAATGGATGGAGAGTCTCCGGTAAGTCTCCTCAAATCCAGTATATACCCAGGCATTCATTTTTTGCCAAAGCGACCTGATTGCCGGATCTCCGGCCTCCCATTGCTGCAACATCTCCTGGGTAGCTTTCATGAGCGGGGCCTCTCGTTCTGCAATTCCTGGTTCCATGCCCCCATTGACCAGTTCCGCCACCTCCAGTTTGTATTTGTCATTGAAAAGGACATAGTATCTTCCCACAAAATGATCTCCTTTCAGCTTTTCGGTTTCCGGAGTGGCTCCCCCGGCGAATAATTGCCAGGCTACCATAGATTTGCAAATATGGATTCCCCTGTCATTGATCAGGTTGGCCCGCACTACATTCCAGCCTCCGGCCTGGAGTATCTCACATATGGCATCTCCCAGGAAGTTGTTCCTCAGGTGGCCCAGATGCAGGGGTTTATTGGTATTTGGGGATGAAAATTCCACCATGACGGTCCGGCCGTTTTTTTCCCGTATCGCTCCAGCTGTCCGGTTATAATGGTCTTCCAGGTATTGATGTAGAAAGGGATCACTGAGCGTCAGGTTAAGAAAGCCCCTGATCACCCCGAAACCGGAAAACAGGTGAGCATGATCAACCATCAGCCGGTCACCAAGCAATTTTGCCGTGGTTTCCGGAGAAGTCTTGCTGAACCTGGTCAATGTAAAGACGACCAGGGTAAAATCTCCGGTAAATTCCGGCTTAGTGGGACTGACCTGGAGTTCATGCGGCTCCAGTTGAACCTGGAAAACAGACCGGATGGCTGAGCATGCCGCTTGCTGTACCTCCTGTATGAATCCCATCGCTTGGAAAAGTTGAATTGCAAAAATAGCAAGGATGGCCCATTCACCGGGATTTAAAACTTGAATATTTCAGGGGATGTTCCCGGGAGTAAAACGGAGGGCAGCAGGCAGGTCATGGTATTTTTTGGAGGCTTAAAGATCCCTGATCATCCATACCCTGCATCCATAATGCCCCGTATTTCCCAAAGGGCCTGATAAGGGGCTGAATCCAAAGGATGTATATAACCGGATCGCGGCCTGCAGTTCCGGCATAGTTTCTATATAGCACTGTTTAAAACCCGACTGGCGGGCAAAATCCAGGCATTGATTAAGCAGCAGCACCCCCAGTCCCTTTCCCCTGGCCTGCGGTTGCAGGTACATTTTCTGCAATTCAGCTATGGTGGTATCCCCGCCTGCTAATTCCCGAATGCCAGCTCCCCCTGCAATCCTGTCACCCAGGCAGGCCACAAAATAAGCACTGCGGGGCTCCTGGAAATGAAGGGATAACGCATCTATGGACTGGTCTTCATAGGCTGTTCCCTGCAAGTTCAACAGGAATTCCCTGAGGGCATTGCGGATGATTCTGGCCAGATCGGCATTATCACTATCCCTGATCGGACGTATGACCGGTGAATCCATGTACTTACCTATTGACCATTGATCAGATCCCCTGCCCACCATTAGCTATTCATGCAGATTGAAATAAGCAGGGCCCACATAAGTTATTGATATATAATAAGTTTATACAATATTTTTTATTGTAACTTTTAAAACTGACAATATTGCATATTCCATTGCTTGGCATAATCATTGTCAATTTTAATACAAATTCAAGAAAAGGAGAATAATACTATGGGAAAAATTATAGGAATAGACCTGGGAACCACGAATTCCTGCGTCGCTGTTATGGAAGGGAATGAGCCTGTGGTGATCGCTAATGATGAAGGGCACCGCACTACACCCTCCGTGGTCGCTTTCCTGAAAAACGGGGAGCGGAAAGTGGGAGATCCGGCCAAAAGGCAGGCGATCACCAATCCACTGAACACGATCATGTCAGTCAAGCGTTTCATGGGTCGCCATTTTGATGAAGTGAGCAATGAAATTCCGCATTGGAGCTATAAGGTGGTCAGGGGAGATAACAATACGACCCGGATTGATATTGATGGAAGACTATACACCCCGCAGGAAATTTCTGCGATGATCCTGCAGAAAATGAAAAAAACTGCAGAAGACTACCTGGGACAGGAAGTGACAGAAGCAGTGATCACCGTTCCGGCCTATTTCAATGATGCGCAGCGCCAGGCTACGAAGGAAGCCGGTGAAATTGCCGGTCTGAACGTCCGAAGGATAATCAATGAACCTACTGCTGCGGCCCTGGCTTATGGCTTGGACAAAAAGCACAAGGACAGCAAGATAGCCGTTTTCGATCTGGGAGGGGGGACCTTTGATATCTCCATCCTGGAATTGGGCGATGGGGTGTTCGAAGTCAAATCGACCAATGGGGATACCCATTTGGGCGGGGATGATTTTGACAAAATGGTCATGGACTGGCTTGCCGATGACTTCAAAAAGGATCAGGCAGTGGACCTGCGTAAGGACCCCATGGCCTGGCAGCGACTGAAAGAAGCTGCAGAAAAAGCTAAGGTAGAATTATCCTCATCCCAGGAAACAGAGATTAACCTGCCGTATATCACTGCAGTGGACGGTGTACCCAAACACCTCGTCAAAAAGCTGAGCCGGGCAAAGTTTGAACAATTATGTGATACCCTGGTGGAAAGGACCCTGGAACCCTGCCGCAAGGCCCTGAAAGATGCCGGCCTGACTATCGGTGAAATCAATGAAGTGATCCTGGTAGGTGGCTCGACCCGGATCCCCAAGATTCAGGAAGTGGTGGAAAAATTCTTCGGACGCAAGCCTTCCAAAGGGGTCAATCCGGATGAAGTGGTGGCAGTTGGAGCATCCATACAGGGTGGTGTATTAACCGGTGAGGTCAAGGATGTACTGTTGCTGGATGTGACTCCCTTAAGCCTGGGTATTGAAACGATGGGTGGGGTAATGACCCGGCTGATAGATTCGAACACCACGATTCCCACCAAGAAATCGGAGGTTTTTTCCACTGCATCGGATAATCAGCCCAGTGTTGAGATTCATGTGCTGCAGGGAGAAAGGCCGATGGCGGGTCAGAACAGGACCCTGGGCCGGTTCATACTGGATGGCATACCTCCGGCACCCCGGGGCCTTCCACAGGTGGAAGTCACTTTTGATATTGATGCCAACGGCATCCTGCATGTTACAGCCAAGGATAAGGGGACAGGTAAAACCCAGAATATCCGGATTGAAGCGGGCAGTGGCCTGAGCAAGGAAGAAATAGAAAAAATGAAGAATGAGGCCAAGGTGAATGAAACTACGGATAAGGAAGCCAGGGAAAAAATTGAAAAGCTGAATCAGGCAGACGGGCTGATCTTCAGCACGGAAAAGCAGCTGAAGGAATACGGGGACAAGATCCCGGGTGACAAGAAGGCATCCATTGAGGCAGCCCTTGGCCGGCTCAGGGATGCCCACAAGGGGCAGGACACGGCTAAAATGGACAGTGCCATCGCTGACCTGAACAAAGCATGGACAGCAGCTTCAGAGGATATGTATAAAGCTACCCAACAGCCGGAAGGCGCCCCGAATGAAGCCCCGGGAAGCAACGGGCATTCCCCCGAAAGTGCAGGTACCCCGGAAGGCGAAAATACGGTTACCGATGTGCCCTTTGAAGAAGTGAAATAATCCGGCAATGAATTGAATGCATAAAGGTTGGGCATCTGGATGCCCAACCTTTTTTGCCTAAGGGCATGATGAACAGCCAGCCATGGAAATCATATCCGTCAATCCAGCGACAGGAAATCCCCTGAAAAAATACCGGACCCACAGTCCTGGGCAAACTGACCTGAAAATCAAAAAGGCCTTCCGGGCCTTTTCCGCCTGGAGCAGTCGATCCATAGCCCAGCGGGCAGTCTGCATGATGGCTGCCAGCCAGGTCCTGGAAGGGCAAAAGATGGATCTGGCCCGGCTGATGGCCCTGGAAATGGGCAAACCGCTTAGCCAGGGAATAGCAGAACTGGAAAAATCTGCCTGGGCCTGTAAGTACTTTGCGGAGCATGCTGCAGGCTTCCTGGAACCCAGGGCGGTAGTGACAGATGCACTCAGGAGCAGCATCGTTTTCGAACCGCTCGGGGTAGTGCTGGCGGTCATGCCCTGGAATTTTCCTTTCTGGCAGGTTTTCCGCTTTGCCGCACCTGCCTTGATGGCCGGGAACGGGGCAATCCTTAAACATGCATCCAATGTCCCGGGCTGCGCGCTTGCCCTGGAGAAAATATTTGCAGCAGCCGGGTTTCCCCCGCATTTGTTTCAGACCTTACTATTGCCTTCTTCATCCATTCCTGGTATCCTTTCCCATCCCCTGATTTGTGCGGTGACCCTAACCGGGAGCACGGAAGCTGGCAGGGCGGTAGCCCGGCATGCCGGTTCCCTACTTAAAAAAACGGTACTTGAACTGGGGGGAAGCGATGCCTATATCATCCTGGCGGACGCCGATATCCGTAAAGCGGCGGAGATCGGGGTGAACAGCCGCCTGATCAACAACGGCGAAAGCTGCATTGCTGCCAAACGCTTTATTGTTGTCCCCGGGGTAGCGCAGGAATTTGAACGGGAGTTTATTTCCCTGATGAGCGCCAAAAAGATGGGTGATCCCCTGCATGAAGGCACGGATATCGGTCCGCTGGCCCGGATGGACCTCCGGGACAGGTTGCACCGTCAGGTCCGTAAAAGCATCCGCCTGGGTGCAATATGCAGTTTGGGTGGTGTGGTGCCCGAGGGTCCTGGGGCCTATTATCCGCCCACTGTGCTGACCCGGGTCAAAAAAGGGATGCCGGCTTATGATGAAGAATTGTTCGGACCCGTGGCTGCCATCATCAGGGCAAAAGATGAGCAAGACGCTATCCGGCTGGCCAATGACAGTCGGTTCGGACTGGGGGCCGCAGTCTTCACCCAGGATAAAAAAAGGGGAGAAGCCATCGCTTCCGGGGAACTGCAGGCGGGAAGCTGCTTTGTGAATGCCCCGGTGAAATCTGATCCCAGGCTGCCTTTCGGGGGGATCAAGCAATCGGGATACGGACGGGAACTGGGGGAATTCGGCATCCATGAATTTGTGAATATCAAAACGGTTTTCGTGCAATAACCAAAAACCGGCTTCCGGCAATTTATTCCCCCCAGTTGCTTATTGGGCTCGGTTCTGCCGGCGGTATTTTACAGGGCATTACCATAAGCAGGCGCTGTTTACTACATTTGATTATATAATCAGCGCCGGCAAGTGAACGGGCCGGGATAATTTCTTGTTTATGCCTTCCCCTGAAATACCTGTGCCTGCCTGGGAGATCAATCCTTCCTCCGGATGGCTGGATTTGCGGATTCGCGGATCCTGGCATTACAAAGACCTGGTCCTCCGGTTGGTCCGCAGGGATTTCCTGGTCAGTTACCGCCAGACCGTGCTCGGACCAATATGGCTGATCCTGCAGCCCCTGCTCACCACCCTGACTTATATCGTCATATTTAGTAAGGTGGCCGGGATCTCCACGGATGGGCTTCCTGCCATGCCATTTTACCTGGCAGGCATCCTGGTCTGGAATTTTTTTTCAGAGTGCATGCCCGCAGTTTCGTCCACTTTTTCCAGCAATGCAGCCATATTCGGAAAAGTCTATTTTCCCAGGCTGGTGGTACCTGTTGCTGCTGTAGTGTCCCAGCTGCTTCGCTTTACGATTCAGCTTGGATTATTTTTCCCGGTTTTATTGTATTATACCCTTTATAGGAGAACAATTCATCCTAACCTGCTGATGCTGGCGTTCCCCCTGCTCATTGTTATCATAGCGGGCATTGCGCTGGGGACCGGACTGATTCTTTCCGTGCTTACTGCAAAATACCGGGACCTGAACAACCTCATTTATTTTGGGCTTCGGCTGATGATGTTTGTGACCCCTGTTATCTATCCGTTATCCATCGTTCCATCCGGGATCAGGTTTTGGGTCAGGATCAATCCCCTGACCCCACTGACCGAAGCCTTCCGTTATGCCTTCCTGGGGAAGGGTCAGTTCAGCTGGGGATACCTGGCATACAGTTTCATCTGCATGGCAGTCATCCTGTTTGCCGGAATAGCCCTGTTCAACAGGATGGAGGACCAGGCTATGGATGTGCTTTAGCTCAAACCAGGTGCATGAATAATTCCTTAATACAGGTGGAAAACGTGGCCAAGAGATACCGGCTGGGCACCATTGGCACGGGTTCCCTGAAAGCGGATATGATGGACTGGTGGAACCGTAAAGTGAGGAATAAGAAAGACCGGTTCCAAGAAATCACGGAGGAGGATAAAGATCCCAATGGATATATCTGGGCTTTGCAGGATATCAGTTTCGAAATCAGGGAGGGTGAGGTGCTGGGGATAATCGGCCGTAACGGAGCGGGTAAATCCACCCTGCTTAAGATCCTGTCCCGGGTGACGCGGCCTACCCGGGGACGGATCAGGGGAAGAGGGAGGATTGCCAGCCTGCTTGAAGTAGGCACGGGTTTTCATGAGGAACTAACCGGCAGGGAGAATATATTCCTGAACGGCAATATCCTGGGAATGAACAACCGGGAAATCCGTTCCCGATTTGAGGAGATCCTTGAATTTTCCGGGGTGCAAAAATATATTGATACGCCGGTAAAGCGGTATTCCTCGGGGATGTATGTCCGACTCGCATTTGCCGTTGCTGCTCATCTGGATCCGGAGATCCTGATCGTGGATGAAGTGCTGGCTGTGGGAGATGCGGAATTTCAGAAGAAATGCCTGGGCAAGATGAAGGATGTCTCTGAAAGGGAAGGCAGGACCGTGCTTTTTGTCAGTCATAATATGCAGGCAGTACAAAACCTCTGCTCCCGGGCCATCCTGCTCCAGTCAGGCCGGATAGTCTCGACCGGTGAACCCCGGCAGGTGATTGCCCATTATCTTCACAGCGGAAGGAAATATGATTTGCTTCAGCAATGGAGTACGCCAGGGGAGGCGCCGGGTAACCAGCATATCCGGATTCGGCGGGTGGAAATCCAGCCTATGCCGGCCGAGCCCGGAGGACCGGTGGATATCCGTACCCCCCTGCTGGTGAGCTTTGAATTCTGGAATTTGGATCCACTGCATTTGTGTATTGGATTACAGCTTTTGACCCTTGGGGGAGAATGCATTTTTGATGTCAGTTCCCCCTCCGTTTTGCTCCAGCAGGGAATTGCCTGCGGAGAATGCCTGATACCGGGTAATTTCCTCAATGACGGAGCCTATAGTATCTCCCTTTTCTTTGTAAAGGATACTTCCATATTGCTCTATAGCCATGAGGAGTGCCTGAGCATTGAGGTGGCCGATTACCGGGAAAATGTTTCCTGGTTCGGTAAATGGGAAGGATATGTGAGACCTGATTTTCCGGTCCTCCTGCAAATGAAGCTTCCCCAAAACCCGGCATCATGAAAGTCCGTGCTCCCTGTCAAATCCTCCATCTTGACCTGGCCCTGGATTATCAATTTCCTATTCGAGGGAATCGGTATCCCAGCTGCTATCAATTGTTCTGGTGGAATCATATTCCCCTGGGACAGCTTTTTACGCAAACCCTGGATGAAAAACACTGGGTTGTTCAGGTAGCTGCTGCGATCAGACCGGCCATCCTTGAATATGATCAATCATCCATCCATTCCAATAAGATCCTGGCCGCCTGGGAAAAAGGGGACTATCCGGCGTTCGTTCAGGGCATGACCGAACTGTTCTCCGGATTTGCCCAGGGCGGACCGGGTGCTTCCGAAGTTTCCGTAGTGATCTGTACCAGGAACCAGTCCGCTGCCCTGGAAGGTTGTTTGGAAGCCTTGCAGCATCAGCAGGACCCCCCTTTGGAAATACTCGTGGTGGATAATGCCCCGGTGGATGACAGCACCCGGCAGCTGGTGACAAAATTCCCGGGGGTGATATATTGCCTGGAGCCCCGGGCAGGACTGGACATTGCCCGGAATACCGGTGTCCGGAAGTCCAGGGGAAGGATCATTGCATACACGGATGACGATACCCGCCCTCATCCTGACTGGACCAGGGCCCTGGCCGGTGCATTCGCCCGCAAGCGCATCATGGGGGTGACCGGATTGGTCCTGGCCGCCCGGCTGGACACCGAAGCCCAGCTTATCTTTGAAACCAACTGGAGCTTTAACAGGGGATTCCTTCCCATGGTCTATGACCGGCATTACTTTAATGCGTACCGGGACAGCGCGGTTCCGGTATGGGAAATTGGGGCGGGGGCGAATATGGCTTTGCGCAGGGAGATATTCCATATTGTTGGTTATTTTGATGAAAGGCTGGATGTCGGAGCGGCAGGATGCAGCGGGGATTCGGAGTACTGGTACCGGATATTGGCGGAGGGTTATGAGATAGATTATGAACCCAGGGCAGTCGTCTTCCATGATCACCGCAGGGAAATGCAGGACCTGCGCAGACAGATATTCCGGTATATGCGGGGATTCACCACGGCATTGTTCATCCAAAATGAAAAGTACCATCACCGGGGGAACCTGCATCATTTATACCGCCATCTGCCCCTGCATTACCTGCGCATGCTTGCCCTTGGGGTACGACACCGGTTCAATGGACGCTATAGCACAATTTGGCAGGAAATCGGGGGTTGCCTTTCCGGGATCCGCTATTACCGCGAACACCGGCAAAAAGCACCCATCACTGAAATGCATCCAGGATGAAAGATTTCCAGCCGATCAGCGGGACACCCCTGATCTCCGTCATCATCCCCTGTTTCAACCAGGCGAAATACCTGGAAGCAGCTGTGGGCAGCATACGCGGCCAGCACTATGATCATACGGAGATCATCCTGGTGGATGATGGATCCACAGACCATACTCCGCAAGTGGCCAGCCACCTGGGACTGAAATCAATCCGTCAGGATAACCTGGGCCTGGCAGCAGCCCGCAATACCGGGATCAGACTAGCCAGGGGAGCCCTGCTGGTATTCCTGGATGCCGATGATCTGTTGTATCCCAATGCCCTGGTGGATAACCTGAATTTTTTCCAGGAACATCCGGATTGCGCTTTCGTATCCGGCAGCCATACCCGGATAGACAGCGAAGGGAATATCCTCTTCACCAAAAAGGATCCTCCAGTTTCGGGAAAACATTTCCTGAACCTGCTGCGGGGTAATTATATCGGCATGCATGCTGCCGTGATGTACCGCAGGGAAATATTTGAGTTTGCCCACTTTGATGAATCCCTTCTTGCAGCGGAAGATTATGATCTTTACCTGCGGATAACCAGGACATTCCCGGTGGCGGAGCATACCCAGGTGATCGCTGCTTACCGGATACATGACCAAAACATGTCCGCAGATCCGGTGTTCATGCTCCATCATGTACAGCGCGTATTGAAGCGGGTCCGCCCCTTATTGCTTACCGGGGAAGAACGGATCGCCTGGAAACAGGGGAAGCGGAACTGGGGGCAATATTATGCGGAAATAGCCTACCGGCACCTGACCAGTGCAGGACGGATTACCGGTATCCGGGGAGTAGCCGGGAACCTGCTGCAGGTGGCCCGCCATTCACCAGTCCTGCTGGTCAGGCACGGGATGGGCAAGCTGGGGAGACTGGGGAGGTCTGCCCTGCGGGGGGCTGTCCCGGGATTTTTGCTGCAATCCTTGTATCGCAGGGGATATTTCCGATACCGCAATCCGGCACCAGGACATGTGTTGTTGGGAGACCTTAACCGGCTTTCCCCCTTCAGCAGGGATTTTGGATTTGACCGGGGAGGACCGGTAGACCGGTATTATATAGATCGGTTTCTGGACCAATCCAGAAATTGGATAACCGGAAGGGTCCTCGAAGCGGGGGACCGCCATTATACCACCCTTTATGGGGGAAACAGGGTCAGGGTCAGTGACGTGCTGCATGTGGAACCGGGAAATAAGGAGGCCACTATTTTAGCCGACCTGAGCTCAGCCCCGCAGATACCTGCAAATAGCTATGACTGCATCATCCTGACCCAAACCCTGCACCTGATCTATGATTTCCGCAGTGCCATCGGCACCTGCCACCGTATCCTCAGACCTGGTGGATCGCTCCTGCTGACCGTTCCAGGGATCAGTAACCTGTCCCATGGGGGATGGAGGGAACAATGGCTATATACATTCACGGATAAATCGATGCAACGCGTCTTTACAGACATGTTCCCCGGCGGTGAAATAGAAGTGTCTACCTGGGGGAATGTGCTGACTGCCACGGCATTTCTGTATGGCATGGGCATCGGGGAGCTGGATGAATCTTCCCTGGCAACCACTGATCCGGATTACCAGTTGATCATTACCGTCAAAGCCATAAAATCCACCGGGAATGCTTCCTGATCTCCATAAATTGTCCAGGATACTGTCCAGGTGGAGAAAGCCTCCGGGATTGATCCTGTTGTATCACCGGGTGGCGCAGCCGGCTGCTGATCCATGGAGACTTTCGGTAAGTCCTGCCCATTTTGTAGAACAGATGCAGGTGCTGGCATCCAGGTTCAATCCAGTGCCTTTGGGGGCGTTTTCCGACCAGGACTCATGGGGAAATCGGAGGAGGGTAGCCATCAGTTTTGATGATGGCTACTCGGATAATTTTCTTGAGGGAAGACCTGTTTTGATCCGGCTTGGTATACCGGCCACCTTTTTCATTTGCTCAGGGGTCCTGACAGGGGGCCGGGAATTCTGGTGGGATGAACTTTACCGCCTTATCCTGGATGGTGGCCAACTTCCGGGAACCTTAAAATTCCAGTGCGCCGACCATCAGGTTTTCCACTGGGATTTGCCGGTGGAAAAAAAGGCCGGCGGATTCAGCGGGAACAGCTGGATAGCCGGGAATGTTCCTCCTTCTGCCCGGCATGCCTTATACTATGCCCTTTGGCAATTCCTTCAGCCCCTGGGGGATGAGGATCAACAACAGGTTTTACAGCAGCTGGCGGAACTGATGGGAGCCAGCAGAACGCCCAGGGAGGAATATTTACCGATGACACCCGGACAGCTCCGCGAACTGGCTGCGATGCCTTTGTTCGAGATCGGAGCCCATACGGTAACCCATCCCATGCTGGGACTGCGGACGGCGCAGGTCCAGCAGATGGAGATACGGGATAATTTGCATGACCTGGAAATGCTGACCGGCAGAAAGGTCCGGGGGATGGCCTATCCTTACGGACATTTCAATACCGAAACCCTGAAGATAGCCAGGGACTGCGGCCTGCAATGGGCCTGTACCACCCAGCAGGGCACAGTAGGCCCGGACACACCGGTATTTACTTTGCCGAGGTTCAGCGTGCATGACTGGAGCGGGGAGGAGTTTGCCACCAGGTTAAGGGCATTTTTCCATAAACCGGTTTTATATGGAGCATAAGGGACTTGTTTCTGTTATCCTGCCCTTTTTGAATGAACAGGAGTTTCTTGGGGAAGCAGTGGACAGCGTGATCGCCCAGGATTACCGGGAATGGGAACTTTTGCTGGTTGATGATGGTTCCTCCGATGACAGCACATCCCTGGCCCGTCAATATGCGGACAGGTACCCGGATAGGATCCGGTACCTTGAACACGAGGGTCATGCCAACAAAGGGCTCAGTGCCAGTCGTAACCTTGGGCTGACCGGATGCCGAGGGGAATTCATTGCATTGATTGATGCGGATGATAAATGGAAATCCCAAAAACTGTCTCATCAGGTAGACCTGATGAACAGGTACCCTGAAGCAGGTATGACCTGCGGTCCCTCCCTGTACTGGCATAGCTGGACGACCAGTTCGAGTACAGATATCATCATACCTGTTGGAGTACCGGGGGATAAACTGTATTTTCCCCCCATGCTAGCCCTGAAATTATATCCGCTGGGTAAGGGAGCAGCCCCCTGTCCCTGCTCCCTCTTGTTGAGGAGGGGAATGCCGGATCAATACGGGAGATTTGAAGAGGAGGGATTCCGGGGAATTTATCAGATGTATGAGGATCAACCTTTCCTGGCAAAAGTTTATCTCCATGTTCCCGTTTTTGTCTCCGGTGTATGCCAGGACCTGTACCGGCAGCGTCCTGCTTCCCTGGTAGCCGGGGTGCACCGGAGTGGAAACTATCCTCAGGTCAGGCGCCATTATCTGGAATGGTTTGGCCAATATCTGCTGGAGAACAATATCCGGAACCGGGCCATCCGCAGGGCATTGCGCAGGGCCATGCTGCCCATGCGCTTTCCCCTGCTTGACCAGATCCTGAAATTTGCATACTTCCTGCGAAAAAAGGCCAGGAGCATCAAAAAAAAAGGAATTTTCCGAACTAATCATCGCTAATGACCAAATCCGGGGATATTGCAGTTACCGTGCTTATGCCGGTGTATAACGCCGAACAATTTTTGGCGGAGGCCATGGAAAGCATCTTGTTCCAGACCTTCACGGATTTTGAATTCCTGATCATCGATGACGGGTCTACGGATATCAGCGTGCCGATTGTGCGTTCCTATAACGATCCCCGGATCCGGCTGGTACGCAATGATACCAATCTCGGGATCAGTCCTACCCTGAACAGGGGAATTGCCCTGGCCAGAAGCCCGCTGATAGCCAGGATGGATGCAGATGATATCAGTCATCCCCAGCGGCTGGAAAAGCAATACCGGTATATGGTGGACAATCCGGATTGTGCATTGCTGTCCACCTGGGTGCGGGTAGTCGACGCAGACCAGGTCCTGATCCGGGAAGAGAAATTCTATGCCCGGTACCTGTACTATAACCTCACCTTTGAATGCTGCATTTATCATCCAACCGTAATGTTGCGCCGGGAAGCTGTTAATGCTGTAGGTGGGTACCGGATGAGTTATTCTGAAGACTTTGACCTGTTCTGGCAATTATCCCTTCGTTACCGGATCCATGGGCTCGATGAACCGTTGCTGGACTACCGCATCACTTCATACAGTACCCATAACGTGCTTAAAAAAAAGGAATACGAGGAAGCTCATCGGGAAAATATGATCCGGCATATCCGGTATTATATTGGCAAGGAGGAACCCATAGAAGATAAATTCCTGGAGGCATTCCGTTATGAGCTGGACGGACTGCTGAAAGAGAATAGCTTGCGGAGCCTGACCTCCTGCATTCGGATGCTGGACCGGATAAACCAGGAGATCCTAAAACAGGAAAATGTGAACCGGGACCCGCAGAACCTGGCATATATCTCCAGGTTCAAGCGGGATTATTTGCTAACCATCCTGGCCAATAAGCTTATTTTCCCCAGGGCAATCCTGCTGCTTTTGGTGACGGGTTCCGGGAGATTGCTTTTTAACCAGCTCAAAAAACGGGTATTTGCTTTAGGTACCCCCTTAAATCCTTAGGGATTAACCCCGGATAAAATGGATTGGAAATACCAGATTATTTTTACCCTGTGACTGAACGCATTCCCCAAATTCCACCGGTCATTCTCCCCGTGTCTGACCATATTCCCAGGCCATTCTGGTCCGTGATGATCCCGACCTATAATTCCACATCATACCTCAGGGAAGCTTTGGAAAGCGTTTTGATGCAGGATCCAGGACCGGCCCACATGCAGATCGAAGTGGTCGATGACCATAGCCTTCCGGAAGATCCCCGAAAACTGGTGGAGGAACTCGGAGGCAGCAGGATCAGCTATTTCCGGCAACCGGAGAACCGGGGAAGCCTGAGGAACTTTGAAACCTGCCTGGGTCGGGCAAGGGGACGATGGGTGCACCTGCTGCATGGGGATGACCGGGTAAGGAATGGGTTTTATTCCAATATGGAAGGACTGATCGCTGCTTATCCCGAAGCCGGTGCAGCCTGCTGCCGGTTTGCTTATATTGATTCCGGCGGCAAAACCAAGTTTGACAGTGATCCGGAGCAGCCGGGTCCCGGACTGCTGGATCACTGGCTGTCCAGGCTAGGGGAGAGACAGCGGCAGCAGGTAGCAGCCACCGTGGTCCGCAGGGATGTGTATGAATACCTGGGAGGTTTTTATGGAGTGGATTACGGGGAGGACTGGCTGATGTGGATGCGGGTCGCCTCGCGGTACCCTGTCGCTTACTGTCCAGAAATATTAGCGGATTACCGGATACATCCCCGGAGCATTTCCGGCCGGAGTTTCCGGACCGGACAGAATATGCGGGACCTGAACTGGGTGATGCAAACGGTTTCCCCGTATTTTGCCGATGGCGAAGGCATACACGTTCAGCATAAAGCCAGGCGGTTTTATGCCCATTATGCGGTCAGGACCGCAAACAGCCTCTGGGTTGATCTGAAGGACAGCAAGGCGGCAAAGATCCAGATCCGGGAAGCGCTAAAGATGCATTGGGATCCGGCATTATGCTGGGAAATCGGTATTATTTATCTGAAAATGGGTCTTCACTATGGCTGAATCGGGCATTTCCGTGGTCATTTGCTGCCATAACAGTGCAGTACGCCTTCCGCCAACCCTGGCTCATATCGCCGCCCAGCAACTGGAAAGTAACCTGGGATGGGAAGTGGTGATCGTGGATAATGCCTGTCTGGATAATACCGCTGCATCCGCAGTCCAGTGTTGGCAAAAGCTGGCCACGTCAATTCCGTTACGGGTGGTCAGTGAACCCCGGCTGGGCCTGAGCTATGCGAGGGAAAAAGGGTTTGCTTCTGCAAAATACCCCTTAATCGCTTTTTCCGATGATGATAACTGGCTGCAGCCCGACTATCTGCAGGTTGCCTGCAACCTGATGAATAGATACCCGCAGATCGGGATCCTGGGTGGATGCGGGGAACCTGTTTTTGAATTGGAGCCACCGGACTGGCTGAAAGGCATGCGGCTTTTTGCCGTGGGCCCGCAGGCCGAATCTTCGGGTAAAGTATCTGCAAATATCGTTTACGGAGCCGGTTTTGTATTTAGAAAATCTGCATATCAGCGGCTCAGGCAGGCTGGGTTTGCCAGCCTGCTGCCCGACAGGATGGCTAAAAATCTCAGTTCGGGCGGAGATTATGAGCTTTGCTATGTCACGGCCATGGCGGGTTATGAAATCTGGTACGAGGAAAAAATGAGATTCAAGCATTATTTCCCCGCAGAAAGGCTGACCTGGGAATATTACATCAAATACATAGAGGAAAGTTTGCGGTGCTTTGAAGTGATAGAACCCTGTAAAATCCTGGCATCCGGGCCCGGGGCAATGAAGAAAGGGTATTTCTCCCTGCGGCTGATCTGGAATTTCCTGTATTTTTTCCGTAAATACATGACGATAAGTCTGCGAAGGCTGGCCAATGATCCAAAATCATCCAAAGGAAGGATCGACCGGATGAATGCCCGGATATACCGGATCATGGGGACCAATTATTTCCGGGATTACCGCCGGCTCATGGATAACTATCATACCTGCCTGGCATTAAAGAAACGGTTGAATGGCCCGGATCAACTCCCGGAGTAAAGCGCATGGGATAGCCCTGGTTAAACACCGGCTACTTTAACCCACCAGGGAGATCTTGAGCATATTGGTAGGCACATGGGCATTCACTGGAATACTCCCGGTATTCACCACCACATCTCCCTTGTTGATAAATCCCCTTTCCCGCAGAATGCTGATCTGGTCATAGATAATTTCATCCGCGCTTTCTTCTTCCGCATAATAGAAAGCACGGACCCCCCAGCTCAGGCTGAGCTGATTGACCAGGCTCTTCATCTTGGTGAAGATATACAGGGGGGCCTTGGGACGGTAACTGGATAACATGAACCCGGTATATCCGCTCTGGGTCATGCCGATGAGGGCATCTGCACTGACATCCTCTGCAATGCGGCAGGCATTGTAACATAAAGCATCGGAAAGAAAACTGGGGGAATGCTTCTGGGGAGTGAGGTTGCGGTTGTAAATGATGTCCTCCTTTTCCACCTCCTCGATGATCTTTTTCATGGTCTCCACCACAAGTACCGGAAATTTTCCGGTAGCGGTCTCCCCACTTAACATCACCGCATCTGCTCCTTCAAGCACGGCATTGGCCACATCGGTGATCTCGCTACGGTTCGGTTTTACCCGGTCCATCATGCTTTCCATCATCTGGGTAGCCACAATCACCGGTTTGGCGCGGTGAATGCATTTGCGGATGATATTTTTCTGGATCATGGGCACCTGCTCTATGGGAAGCTCAACGCCCAGGTCACCCCGGGCGATCATGATGCCGTCGGATTCCCAGATGATTTCCTTCAGGTTGGTCAGCGCTTCAGGCTTTTCGATCTTGGCAATGATTTTGATCTTGCTGGATTTTTCATTCAGCCTGCTTCTCAGCTGTGCCAGGTCACGGACATTTCGGACAAAGGAAAGGGCCACCCAATCCAGATTCTGCTGGATGACAAACTCCAGGTCTTCCAGGTCCTTCTCGGTCAGGCAGGGAAGGGAGATTTTGGTATCCGGGAGGTTTACCCCTTTGTTGGAAGAAAGGATACCACCGATAACTACTTCCACCAGCACATTATTTGCAGGGGTGATTTCCCTGACCATCACTTCGATTTTGCCGTCATCGATGAGTATTTTGTTGCCCACCCTGACATCCTTGTGAAAATCTGGGTAGGAGATATATATCTTCTCCTTGGTCCCCAGGCATTTTTCATTGGTGAAAGTGAGGATATCCCCGGCTTCGATCGGCAGCGCATTGTCCTGGATTTCCCCGACCCGGAGCTTTGGCCCCTGGAGATCCCCAAGCAGGGCTACGTTGTATGGCTGTGTTTTATTGATCTTTCTGACGGAATTGATTACATCCAGCTTATCCTGATGACTGCCATGGGAGAAATTGAGCCGGAATACATTGACGCCGGCCACCACGAGGGCCAGCAGCTGTTCAAAGCTGCTGCAGGCTGGGCCTACTGTGGCGACAATCTTGGTTTTATGGGTGGAATGCTCCTTGGACGCCTCATGGTCCATGGTCTTATCATAGTATTTGGACAGATCCTTCATAATTTTCCGGTTCGGAAACCCTGGGTCTAGCCCAGGGAGGGGAACCACACCCTTTTTAAAAGATTTAAACTGTAAAATCCCTGCTGACTTCCTACAAAATGTCCACTGGTTAAACTCACCCGATAATCATGCACCTTGCCTGGGCTACCCCCGGCAAATTTGCCACCCGCCATATCTGTAATATCCATGGAGCATCATCCCCTATTTCCGGTCAAAACCCCTGGTGGACTGAATCTCTTCATCAGCTGGACAGGATTTTAATGATCCTGAACCATTCATCATCAATCTTTCCGGGAGCCTTCACCGCTTTTTCAAATGGAGTAAAGTGGAGCTCGTTATTGACAATGCCAACCATGCAGTTTTGCTTGCCTTCGATCAGCGCTTCCACCGCCGCGAATCCCAGACGGCTGGCGATCAGCCTGTCCAGGCAGGTCGGGGAACCGCCGCGCTGTATATGGCCTAAAATACAGACCCGGACATCCAAACCGGGAACCTGTTCCTTGATGACTTTGGCCATTTCAGTGGCCCCTGCCCCGGTGGCGCCTTCAGCCACCACGATCAGGTTCACCAGTTTTTTCCTTTTTTCATTGGCCCGGAGGGAAGCAATGATTTCCTCAATTTGGGTGGGCCTTTCAGGAACAAGCACGTTCTCAGCCCCTGTTGCAATGCCGCTGTGCAGGGCAATATAGCCGGCATCCCGACCCATCACTTCAATGATAAATAACCGGTCATGGGCATCCGCAGTATCCCTGATCTTGTCAATGGCACTGACGGCAGTATTGACTGCTGTATCGAATCCGATGGTAAAGTCCGTCCCTGAGATATCTTTGTCAATGGTACCCGGTAATCCCACACAGGGCATATTAAACTCCTGGCTGAACTGCAGGGCTCCCTTAAATGACCCGTCTCCCCCGATGACCACCAGGCCTTCTATTCCCATTTTCAGGAGATGCTCATAGGCTTTTTTCCGGCCTTCATATTCAAAAAACTCCAGGCATCTGGCAGTCTTCAGGATTGTACCTCCGCGCTGAATGATGTTGGCTACGGATTTGGATTCCAGTTTAACGATCTCCCCGGCGATCAATCCTTTATAGCCGTACATCACCCCGGAGACATTCAGCTGTTTGTATATCCCGCATCTCACCACCGCCCGGATCGCTGCATTCATTCCCGGGGCATCCCCGCCTGAAGTGAGCACAGCAATGTGGGTTACTTTAGCCATATCCCGGTTGAAAATATATTTCGCCAAAAAGCGCACAAAGTTACTATTTTGGGCATAGAATCATAAAAAATTATTTCATTGTATTAGACAAATCGAATCAAATGAACCTATTTATTATATCGCATAAAAAATTGAATGGATGAAGACCAGGCAGCGTCCCAAAAAATTTATTGTGAGGGGGAGAATGATGTAGAAGTCATATCATTGAGCCGGAAAAGTTTTCCAATAGGGGTAAAAAACCAATATATGCAGGATTTTCAGGAAGATTTTATCTGGTGAACCCCGGAATGAAAAAACCTGAACGGTGCAGCAGGTGAATGTTTACCCTTTATTGAAATTTAAAAGGGATACTTGAGAAATGTCATAAAGTAATTTCAATTAAATTACGACCGGCCAAATGGCCGCATACCGGGATCAAATATGAAAATTCTGATCACAGGATCCAATGGCCTGCTCGGCCAGCACCTGGTTAAATTATTAAGGAGCAATCCGGGAAATGAGGTGATTGCTACAGCCAGGGGTGCCAACAGGTTGAATGATGAACAAGGGTATATCTATGTTCCCATGGATATTTGCCAGGCTAACCAGGTGGAAAAGGTGTTGGAAAAATGGCGTCCCGGGGCCATTATACACACTGCAGCCATGACCCAGGTGGATGATTGCGAAAGGCAACCGGAAAAATGCCATGATGTCAATGTTCTGGGTACCAAAAATCTGCTGACCTGGACAAAAAGGGCCGATGCTTTTTTATTGTTGCTATCCACCGATTTTATATTCGATGGCAGAAATGGCCCTTACCGGGAGGAGGATCCCCCCCAACCGATCAGTCATTACGGACAAAGTAAACTGGATGCGGAATACCTGGTGAGGACTCATCTTCAGCAATGGGCGATTGCCCGTACAGTACTGGTTTATGGTATGGCGGAAGACATGAGCAGGTCCAATATCATTTTGTGGGTGAAGGGGGAACTGGAACAGGGTCATCCCATACGGGTGGTGGATGACCAATGGCGCACCCCCACCCTGGTACAGGACCTGGCCATGGGTTGCAGCCTGATCACGGCCAGGCGTGCCCGGGGGGTGTTTAATATTTCCGGGAAGGACATGCTTACTCCATATGGGATGGCCATCAAAACCGCTGATTTTTTCGGGCTGGACAAAAGCCTGATCCAAAAAGCAGATGCTTCCTCTTTCTCACAACCAGCCAGGCGTCCCCCCAGGACCGGATTCATCCTGGATAAGGCCATACAGCAGCTGGGTTATGATCCGCATAGTTTTGATGAAGGGCTTCGTATGCTGGCAGCAGACCTGAAAAAAAACCCTCACTGAATCTCCGGGGTAATATTTACCGATCAGATTTAATAAATGGGGCAGGGAGAGCCCCCTGGAATATGGGGAAAATTCGTAGCCTGCAAAACGGGGTATTCCTTATCGCATATTGCCAGCAACCAGCCGCTTATCCGTCAATTCATTAATAGCATATTTACGCTTCTCTGAAGGATATTAAAGGCGATTTCTGCCATGAGGTTTTCCCGGTCCAGGGTGGGGTTGACTTCGGAAATCTCGAAGCAACATATCTTGCGATGCTGCATGAACTTGGAGATCAGGTCCTCGGCTTCCCGTTCCTTCAGTCCGCTGCCCACCGGTGTTCCAGTTCCCCTGGTGAGGGATGCATCCAGGCTGTCCACATCGAAGGAAATATAGATGAGGTCGCATTCACTCAGGGTGCGGAAAACGATCCTTGCAATCGCTTCCGGACCTTTACGGCGGACTTCTCCGGTCGTGATGATCTTCATCCCGTAATGCTTGATGAGGAACTCTTCTTCCTTCTCATAGTCCCTGAGGGAAATCAGCACGATATCCTCCGGGGATATCTTCGGATGGGTCTTCCCGATGTTTTTCAGCTGATTCCATAGCTTGGCAGCATGGTCATCGATATCATGGACCTTGCATTCCAGGTTATCCTCCCCGATGGCAATGGCCAGGGCCATCCCATGCATATTGCCGGAAGGGGTGGTATAGGGGGTATGCAGGTCAGCATGTGCATCGATCCAGATCACGCCCAGCCTGGATTTGGGTTTGGCCATTTTGATCCCCGCGATGGTGGCCCCTGCCGTGCTGTGATCCCCGGACAGGACGACTGGGAACCATCCCGACTTTACGGTTTCCAGCACACTTCTGCTGACCCGTTCGTACATGGTCAGTATACCCTTGATTCGCTTGGCATAAGGGGATTCAATGGGTTCAAAAAGCAATTTATTCTCAGTCTCCAGGACTTCGGTGGGAAAATGCACAAAAAAATTACTCATGAAATCAAGGGCAGCGATCTTGATCGCATCGACGCCCAGGCTGGCTCCGCGGGTGCCGGCCCCAATCTCGGATTTAACTTCTATGATCTTGATATTCTTCATGTATCCTGCCTGACAGGGGGTCAAATTTACGCTTTTTGTCAGGCATGGTCGTTTTCCCCGAAAGGGGTCTTTCACAAACCGCCCGATAATCAGTAGGTTTGCAGGGTTAGTTTCTCAGAAAAACCTATGGATTTTCAGCTTTCAGAAGAACAGGAAATGATCCGGCAGATGGCCCGGGATTTTGCAAATACGGAACTGCTTCCAGGGGTAATCGGGCGGGATGAAGCGCAACAGTTTCCCACCGAACAGATCCGGAAAATGGGGGAACTCGGATTCATGGGGATGATGGTGCCTGCTGAATACGGGGGATCCGGTCTGGATATGGTATCCTATGTGTTGGCCATGGAAGAGATTTCCAGGATCGATGCCTCGGCATCTGTCTGTATGAGTGTGAACAATTCCCTGGTATGCTGGGGCCTGGAAGCATATGGTACCGAGGAACAAAAGCGGCGTTATCTCATGCCGCTGGCGAGAGGGGAAATTCTCGGGGCCTTTCTGCTCAGTGAGCCGGATGCCGGTTCCGATGCCAGCTCCCAGCAAACTACTGCGGAATCCCAGGGGGATCATTACCTGGTCAACGGAACCAAAAACTGGATCACCAATGCCAACTGTGCCGCTGTATACCTGCTCATTGCCCAGTCTGACCGGGAAATGGGTAGCCGGGGGATCAATGCCCTGATCGTGGAAAAGGACAGCCCCGGGATAACCCTTGGACCCAAAGAGAATAAGTTGGGCATCCGCGGAAGTGATACGCATTCGATCATGTTCCAGGATGTCAGGGTACCCAGGTCCAACCGGATCGGCGAAGAAGGATTCGGATTCCGGTTCGCCATGAAGACCCTGGCAGGTGGCCGGATTGGCATCGCTGCCCAGGCGGTGGGGATTGCCAGCGGTGCCTTAGCCCGGGCAATTGCTTATGCCAAACAGCGGAAAGCCTTCGGTCAGGAGATTTCCCGCCATCAGGCAATCCAGTTCAAGATTGCGGATATGGCTACCCGGATCGAAGCCTCCCGTTTGCTGACCTGGAAGGCAGCCTGGCAGAAAGACCAGCAACTGGATTACAACCTGGCTGGTTCCATGGCTAAAGTACATGCTTCGGAAACAGCCATGTGGGTAACCACGGAAGCGGTACAAATCCTTGGGGGTTACGGATATGTCAGGGAATACCATGTGGAACGGATGATGCGGGATGCCAAAATCACCCAGATCTACGAAGGGACTTCAGAAGTGCAGCGTATGGTGATCAGCAGGTTGATATTAAAATAGATTCTTCTCTTACCCCTCCCGGGCATTATTTTATGCATGGAAGACCATTTACAACAGGTGCTTGGAGAAATCAGGGATGCTCCTGCCCGGCTTGTAGCCGTTTCCAAGAATAGGTCGACCCGGCAGATCCTGGACCTGTACGGACAGGGCCAGCGGGATTTCGGGGAAAATTATGTCCAGGAACTTTGCCAGAAAAAAGATAATCTCCCCGGCGATATCCGCTGGCATTTTATCGGACATCTCCAGACCAACAAGGTCAGGCAAATCGCTTCATTTGTTCATACCATCCATTCCATAGACAGCCTGAAACTGCTGGTGGAATTGCAGCGTCAGGCAGAAAAGGCCGGCAGGGAAATCAATGGCCTGCTACAGGTGCATATTGCCTGCGAAGAGACCAAAACCGGGATGAATGACATGGAATTATTCCAGCTGGCGGAGGAAATATCCGCCCATACAGCCCATTTTAGCCCTATTTCCCTGACCGGACTGATGGGCATGGCTTCCAATACGGAAAACCCGGAGCTGGTCCGCAAGGAATTCCGGCACCTGCGGGAATTGCTTCATACCCTGCAGCGAACCTCCCTGGTCCACCTTGCCAATTTCAGGGAACTCTCCATGGGGATGAGCGCGGATTACCGGATAGCGCTTCTGGAAGGCGCCACCATCCTGCGGATCGGCAGCCTGCTGTTCGGTACAGGCCAATTGGGGATCACTTAAACCGGAGCTTCCGCAGCGCAGGAGAAATGATATAGGTGGTAATCACTACTCCAATGGTCATGCAACCCCCGAAAACAACAGCGGGTACCGTGCCCATCCATTTGGCGGTCACCCCGCTTTCAAAACTCCCAAATTCATTGGAAGATCCAACGAACATGGTATGCACGTCGCTCACCCGTCCCCGCATATGGTCCGGGGTCTTGGTTTGCAGGATGGTATTTCGGATGACTACGCTGACTCCGTCGAACATACCGGTAAAAAAAAGGGCGGCCAGGGAAAAAAGAAAGTTCCTGCTGAGCCCGAAAAGGATGGTGCTGATGCCGAAGCCCAAAACAGCCAACAGTAACTTCATGCCCGGAAGTTTTTTTAGGGGGATATATGCCAATAAGAACAGGGTCAGGCAGGATCCGACTGCCGGGGCGGCGCGCAGGATTCCGAGGCCCTTTGCCCCCACATGAAGGATCAGGTCTGCATAGATGGGCAGCAGGGCCACTGCTCCACCGAACAAGACAGCAAATAAATCCAGGGAAAGGGCAGCCAGCAGCGCCCTGGTGCGGAAAACAAAACGGAGGCCTTCGGTCAAACCGGTCCATAATTTATCTTTTGGACCTGCCAGGTAATGCACGGGCTTGGGGGAGATCACCAACAGGCTGACGGCTGCCAGCAGATGAAAGAAAAACACGGTGGCAAAAGTGAAACTGATGCCAATCCATCCGTATAACAGTCCGCCCAGCAGGGGACCAAGCACTGCGCCGGTCTGCCAGGCCGAACTGCTCCAGGTGGTACCGTTGGGGTATAATTCCCTGGGGATCACCAGGGATAGCAGGGAAAAAGAGGCCGGTCCGTTGAAAGCCCGGATAATACCACCGGCAAAAGTAGTGGCATACAGGATCCCGACGATTAACCGGGTGGAATAATGATTGGTGGCGAAGGTGCCGGTAATGAACAAATAGGATAAGGCACATAAAAGATACCCTGTCCTGCACGCCAGCAGCATATTCCGTTTTTCCCTGCGGTCTACGATATGTCCCCCCGGCATGGCCAGGGTGAGGGCAGGAATCAGCTCAGCTAATCCGATTAATCCAAGGGAAAGCGGGTCCCGGGTAATTTCATAGATCTTCCAACCCACCACCGTGGATTGCATGTTTAAGGCAAAAACACTGGAAAACCGGGTGATCAGGTAGGTTCTGAATTCAGGGAAACGCAACGCTGCATAAGGATCATTCTTTGTGGGCATCGTCCGTCAGTCAGGATAAGGGGCTGGACAAAACTACTTATTTAATCTGAGTAAATGCCGCTGGTCATTGAGGGTGGACAGATTGGGCCGGAAGGGGTATCTTTGTCCGGGAATTCATCTTGGAATATCCGTCTCAACAGGTAAATTAAAACGGATAATCCGGAAGTAAAATCTGTTGTTCCCCAATAGTTTGTTAAAATCCCGCGCAGGGAACAGCGCCCCGGGAGATTCATATAAATTTGCACAAAACGTGAACAGCACCATGAAATTCACCCTAATAGCGGCCAGTGCATTGCTGGTCGGATCAGCAGCAGGAGTCCTGGCATTTAAGGTATATCACAGGGACAATTTACCCCAAGGCAGGGATCCGGCCATCGTGGCATTAGTCACGAATATATTGGAAAAATATCAGTATCAGCCCAAACCCATAGGTAGCCACTATTCCATCGAAGTGTATGATAAATACCTCAACTCCCTGGATGATGAAAAAAAATTCTTTCTCCAGCCCGATATCAACTATCTAAGCAGGTTCCGGACAAGCCTGGATTCGGAAATCAATGGAGATCAGCCTCTGAGCTTTTTTCATGATGCGGACAGCATCTTTAATATCCGGGAAAAACAGGCCAGTCTGATATACACGAGTATCCTGTCACGACCCTTTCATTTTAACGGGAACGGGTCTATTAATACCGATATGCACCTTCAGCCATTTCCCGCTGACCTGGCTGCCAGGCAGGAAGTCTGGCATAAATTGCTGAAATATAAAACGATGGATGTGCTGGTGGGCCTGGAAGACAAGCAGCGCTTGATTGAAAAAGATTCTGCGGGATACCATCCCCGGCCGGAAGCTGCCCTGGAAGCGAAGGCTCGCGGCCAGGTTAAAAAAGTATTCGATCTGTATTTTGAACATTTGAACAGGATTGATGAGAAGAAAAGATTTTCCTTTTTCATGGATGCGGTTACCCATACCATGGATCCCCACACGGATTATTTCGCACCTGCCGATAACCGGTATTTCAATGAAATGATGTCCGGAGTATTTTACGGTATCGGGGCATTATTGCAAGCCACTCCGGATGGGAATATAAAAATTGCCAGCATTGTCACCGGCGGCCCGGCCTGGAAGGAAGGACAACTGAAAGCCGGGGATATTATCCTTAAAGTGGGACAAAATATGAAAGAACCGGTGGATATTTCGGGATTTAGCACAAATGATGCCGTAAAGATCATCCGGGGAGATAAGGGAACCATAGTGAAACTGACTGTCCGGCAAACCAATGGCACCATAATAACCATTCCCATCGTCAGGGATAAAGTGAATATTGAAGAAACTTTCGCCAAATCCTTCATCATTCAAAAGAAAAATCACCGGATCGGGTACATTGTTCTACCGGAATTTTATGCAGATTTCAATCATGCGAATGGAAGACATGCATCTGCAGATATGCGCCGGGAAATCAACAAGCTCAATGCCGATAGTGTGGATGGTATCATCCTGGATCTTCGGTTTAATGGAGGCGGTTCTCTGGAAGATGCCGTAAATATCGCAGGTCAGTTTGAACCTCAGGGGCCCGTGGTTCAGGTAAGGTCCGGCGATGGAAATGTACAGGTGGACGATAACCAGAACGGACCACCCATCTTCACAGGCCCCCTGGTGGTCCTCGTCAATGAAGGCAGCGCATCCGCATCAGAAATCCTTACGGCAGCATTGCAGGATTATCATCGGGCGGTTATTATCGGAAGCCCCTCCACCTATGGGAAGGGTACCGTGCAACGCATGATCAATCTGGACCGGTTCCTTCAGGGGAATAACTCCGCCTACGGGGGGCCTATCGGCGATCTCAAGCTCACCATCCAAAAATTCTATCGGATCAATGGGGGATCGACTCAGCTAAAAGGGGTCACTCCCGATATCATTCTGCCAGATACCTATTTCGGAGTCGGCGAAAGGACCGATAAGGATGCCCTGCCCTGGGATCATATACCCCCTACGCAGTACTCATTATGGGACCATCCGCTCCACCTGGCTTACCTGCGTTCCAGGAGCGCCAGCAGGGTTTCCGCCAGCCAGGCTTTTCAACTGGTGAATGCGGAAATAAGCCTGATGAAAAAAATGGATTCGGTTAAAAGTATTCCTTTGAACATTACCGCATACCGGAGGGAGAAACAGGCCAATGATTCAGCCCTGAAAAAGATGGACGCATTAGTTAATGAGGTCAAGCCCCTGAAAGTGGCCAACCTGCCTCAGGATTTGACAGGGATAGATAGTGATTCAACTAAAATCACCCTGAACCAGATGGAATTGCATAATTACCGGAGGGATATTTACCTGCAGGAAGCGGTGAATGTGATGGATGATATGATTAGTCCAGGCTCCCTGCAGAACAATGGCAGGTTGACCAAAACCGGAAATTAAAGGGATCAATCTTCCAGGATAGCGGAAAGATTCATCAGTTCCTCATATTTGTATTTTTCTTTTTCATTTTGGAAACATTTTGCCGTTTCCTCCAGCAGTTGCCGGATGATCCGCCGCGATGAGATGGGCCTGAAATAACTGGGAGATGATCCGATAGAAATCCTTTTCAAATAGGTTTCAATGTCTTTCTGGGTGAAAATCTGTCCCTGCACCGGGTCTATATAAAACTGAATTTTCCCATTCGCGGAATGCGGGATAAGGCTTTCAGGTCCGGCTTCAAAGTAACCCAGGATAAACTGCCGGGGTATATTGACTGCCAGGACCGGCAGGTCTAACATGTGGCAAAGCACCTGGTACATAATTCCGATGGTCAGGGAATTGCCTTTGCGGGATTCCATGACCTGATTGAGGAAGAACTGGTTGCGGTGCTGATAGGATATCTCAGAGCCTTTCATCCCGAAATAATTATAAATGATGCTGTTGAGCACATTCACCTGTTCCAGCGGGGTGAGATAATTATTGAGCTCAAGCCAGATATTTCTTTTGATTTTATCCAGGCTGCTGAGCAATGCGGCAGTCTGAAGATCGGGGAACTGGTACCTGGCTACTAACAGCGCGCCAAGCAACAGGTCGGGCTGTTCGGTCCTGGCCCAGAGGGCCAGTTCTTCGCGCAGGTCATGATAATGCAGCCGGTGGATGAGCAGTTCAATGCGTTCCTGGACCGACTCATCAGGGGTATTTTCCCAAAGGTTCTCCAGGTTGGGTATAATGCCCCTTCCAAAAAGGACAATCTTCTCCGCCACCGTCTCAAATACTTCCTCATCCGGATCATCGATCAGTTGGAGCAAAGCGGATATTTCCTTGTTTTCCTGCATATTCCGTTCGGTCAGGGCAATCCCGGATCAGGATTGATCCCTGAATGCTTTCTTGGTTTTTCGGAATCCTTTCCGCTTGGGCGGATTGTCCTTTGCCTTTTTGATAATGGCCTGGCAATCTTCCAGGGTAAGGTTAGGGGCAGCATCCTGACTTTCCTTCGGGATCCGGAAATTCTTGGTCCCCTGCTTGATATAAGGGCCATATGGCCCGCGGAGGACCTGTATCTTTTCCGCTTCAAATAAGCGAATAGTCTTATTTTCCCGGGCTGCCCGTTTTTCCAGGATCAACGGTCCAATGGTTGACAGGTCAACGGTATAGGGATCCATATCTTTTTTCAGGGAATAGAATGTCCCATCATGCTGCGCATAGGGGCCAAAACGGCCAATATTGATCACCACATCCTTGTCTTCAAACTTTCCCACCATACGGGGTAACCTGAATAATTCCAGGGCTTCCATCAGGGTAATGGTCTCAATGCTCTGGTTGGCCTTAAGCTTGGCGAAACGGGGTTTTTCCTCTTCATTAGCTATTCCGATCTGCACCATGGGGCCATACCTCCCCATCCGGGCAACCATGGGCCGGCCGCTGATAGGATCATTGCCGAGGGGCCGTTCCCCGCTGACTTTTTCCGCATGCTCCAGCGTATTTTCCACATCGGCGTGAAAAGGCTGATAGAATTCATCAATCATCCGGTTCCAGACTTTCCTTCCGCTGGCGATCTCGTCGAATTCCCCTTCAATCCGGGCAGTGAAACCGTAATCCATCACCGAATCGAAATGTTCGCTTAAAAAACCGGTGACCAGGATACCCAGATCTGTAGGAAAAAGTTTGGATTTTTCCGCTCCGGTCAGCTCCGTTTCTTCCCTGCTGGTCAACTTCCCTCCCTGCAATACCAGGATACGGTATTTGCGCAGGACGCCTTCCCGGTCCTTTTTTTCCACATAGTTCCTTTTTTGAATGGTGGAAATGGTGGGTGCATAGGTGGAGGGCCGTCCGATCCCGAGTTCTTCCAGTTTTTTTACCAGGCTAGCCTCCGTATACCTGGGTGCAGCACGGCTGAACCTTTCAGTGGCAGTCATTTCTTTGAAATCGAGTACCTGTCCGATAGTGAGTACAGGAAGCATTCCTTCCTTCTGATCTTCCCCCTTCCCTTCATCTTCATCTTCTTCTTCTTCCTGATATGCTTTCAGGAATCCGTCAAATTTCAGGACCTCCCCGGTTGCCGTCAGTTCTTCCTTATTGGTGGAGATGAGGATCCTGGCAATGGTTTTTTCCAGTTCTGCATCGCTCATCTGGGAAGCGATGGTCCGCTTCCAGATCAGTTCATATAATCTGCGGGTATCCGCATCACCGGCACTAGGGTCGGCCATATACGTGGGCCGGATGGCTTCATGCGCTTCCTGGGCGGATTCATTTTTATTCTTGAAGCGGCGTTGTTGGATATATTGCTGGCCGTAACTGCCACGAATAGCTTCACAGATATCATCCATGGCCGTATCGGACAGGTTCACCGAATCAGTACGCATATAGGAAATCTTTCCGCTTTCATATAGTTTTTGGGCCAGCAGCATGGTCCTGGATACAGAGTACCCCAATTTGCGACTGGCTTCCTGCTGCAGGGTGGATGTAGTGAAGGGGGCGGCCGGGGATTTTTTCGAGGGCTTGATCTGGATATCCTGCACTGTATAAGATGCCCCCAGGCAGGATTGCAGGAATTTTTCCGCGTCATCCACCTGGGCTAACCTGGAAGGGCCGATGGCCTTAAAGGAGATCAATTTTCCCTGTCTGTCTGCAGCACTGAACCAGGCTTCCAATTTGAAACTGGCCACAGTCTGGAATGCCTGGATCTCCCGTTCCCGCTCCACAATAAGCCGGACTGCTACAGATTGTACCCGGCCGGCGGAGAGGGAATTTTTCATACTCATTTTCCTCCAGAGCACTGGGCTGAGCTCAAAACCCACGATCCGGTCCAGGATCCGCCTGGCCTGTTGGGCCTGGACTAGGTTCATGTCCACCCTCCGGGGGTTTTTCACGGCCGACTCAATGGCTGGCCGGGTAATCTCATGGAAAACGATCCGCTTGGTCAACAGGGGGTCCAATTTCAGCACTTCACAAAGATGCCAGGAAATGGCTTCCCCTTCCCGGTCTTCATCCGTAGCCAGCCAGACTTCATCCGAGGAACGAGCTATTTTTTTGAGTTCGCTGACAATTTTTTCCTTATCCTGCGGAACAATATAAGTCGGCTGGTAATTATTCCCGATATCTATACCCATATCATCCTTCTCCAGGTCCCGGATATGGCCAAAACAGGACTTCACCTGAAAATCGGATCCCAGGATCTTCTCAATAGTCTTTGCTTTCGCAGGAGACTCCACTATCAATAAATTTTTTGCCATTTGGTGTGTGCTTTAATCGGGCCGGCCGTCCTCACGCTGGCGAAAACTAACCGGGGCCCTTCCGGAATCCTGATTTCAGGTATCCGGAGTCCACTGCGGAAATATCGATTGATCTGTAATTAAGCCTCAATATTTCCATGCGTGCAAAGATAATTTTTTTAGGCAATTATGAACTTAATGGGATTTTCAAGCCTGTTTTATCACATTCCAGGCTAGCCAAAAACAGGTTTTCCATCGGGTAAAAGGGCCCGATTGAACAGGATTTTTGGCTGAACATGTCAGGGATATTATCATCATTTATTTTCGGGAATGGATCAGGTATGGCCCCCTGATCCAGGTATTTAACCGGATCTTCCAGCTGGCTGGCTGCAGGAATGATTAGGAAATGGTGGCGCAGGGTTCGATAGAATGCCCGGTCTTTATGGCTATAATAAATGGGGGGGGGAAATCATACCTGCATCTTTTTTATCCAAGCGGGATTTCCGGCCGGGATCTTCCGGCTGCTGATCAATATCTGCCCTTCTGCTGGGGGAGATTCCTTTTAGGATAAATGCCCTGAAGGAACTGGTTTGTACCGGATACAGTTGTCTGCCAATATAATATACATTAGCTTAGCATCCGATAAAGCTAATCCGGCTTATCCCTTTATATCCCCTTATATCCCTTTATGGAGATCGTTATCCTCGGATCCGGAAATGTGGCCCATTGTTTCGGCCATCTTTTGGAACTTCAGGGTCACCGGATCAGACAAGTGATCAGCCGGCATACCGGGCATGCGCAGGTGCTTGCCGAGCGCCTGAATGCCTCATACACTGACTCGCCCGATGAGATATGGACCGGAGCTGATGTATATTTGCTGGCAGTCAGTGACCGGGCAATTGCAGGACTGGACGGGTGGCTCAGGCTGGGAAAGCGGATTGCCGTGCATACCTCCGGATCAATTCCGTTGAAAGCTATAGCGAATATTTCCGACAACACCGGAGTGCTCTATCCCCTGCAGTCCCTTCGCAGGGATATCCAGCAGCCGGCTGAGATTCCTGTGCTCGTGGAAGCCAGTGACCGGATAACCCAGACCAGGCTGATCACCCTGGCAGAAAGTATTTCTTCCCGGATTGAATTAGTGAATTCAGATCGTCGGATGAAGCTGCACCTGGCTGGTGTGATTTGCAATAATTTTACCAATTACCTGTTCACCCTGGCCAGGGATTACTGCCAGGCGGAATCATTGGATTTCGGGCTCCTCAAACCACTGATACAGGAAACCTTCCACCGCCTGGAACGGTATGATCCTGCCCAGGTGCAAACCGGACCGGCAATACGGGGAGATCAGATAACCCTGGAACAACATCTGGAACTGCTGGCAGATCACCCAGGAACCCAGGAAGTATATCAAATGCTGTCTGACCATATTTCCCGGTATTATGCCCTTCAGGGGATTGATCCCGAGCATTGAACTGGATGCAAATTTTTTTACAGGATGTCCAATATATTATCCTTATTCAAACCAATCAGGGTACTGGTATTTGATGTGGACGGGGTGATGACGGATGGTTCTCTTTCCCTGGCAGAGAACGGGGATCAGGTCAGGCGCATGCATATCCGGGACGGATATGCCCTCCAGCTGGCAGTCCGGAAGGGTTACCGGGTCATGGTACTTTCCGGAGGCCGTTCAGCAGGCGTAATTTCCCGGCTTCATTACCTGGGTGTGCAGGAGGTCTATATGGGTGTTGGGGACAAGGGGACCATGCTGTCCGGTTACCTGCATGATCATTCCATTGATCCCCCTTCTATGCTTTATATGGGAGATGATGTTCCGGATATTCTCCCGTTGAAACTGGCGGGTTTGTCCACTTGCCCTGCCGACGCAGTACCTGAAGTGAAAGCGATATGCCAATATATTTCTCCATTTAAGGGGGGTGCCGGTTGTGTCCGGGATGTCATTGAGAAGGTCCTCAGACTTAATGGTCATTGGGTGGGGGACACCAGGTAGATGAATATGGGTTCAACATGAAATTTAATTTGGGTATGAAGCTACTGGGGACATTTTTCCGATTAATCCGTTATCCCAATCTCCTGTTTATCCTGTTCACCCAGTACCTGATGCAATACGCGGTCCTGATACCCGTCTTCAGGAGCTATGGATTGCATCCTACACTGGGTAACGGGATGTTTTTCCTGCTTTCCTTCTCTACCATCCTGGTGGCCGCTGCGGGATATATTATCAATGATTATTTTGATATTAACATAGACCTGGTCAACCGGCCAACCCGGATCATCGTGGATCGGCTGATCAGCCGCCGCTGGGCAATATTCTGGCATACCGTGTTTAATATTGTGGCCGTAGTCCTGGGATTTGTAGTGGCTATCCGGGAAGGAAGCTGGCTGGCAGGGTTGGTGCAACCCGTCTGCACCGGTTTACTCTGGTTTTATTCCACCTCCTACAAACGTCAGTTGATGACAGGTAACCTGGTGATCGCCCTGATGACATCCCTGACAGTTTTAGTGGTAGGTATCTATGAACCTCAGCTATTCCACCCCGGGGGGGGACAAGATGCAATAGCTGCCCGGAGGGTATTTCATATCCTGGGCGTTTATGCCGTTTTTGCCTTTCTCATTTCCATGATCCGGGAGATCGTGAAGGATATGGAAGATATGCCCGGGGATGCCAAAAACGGTTGCCGTACTATTCCCATTGCCTGGGGCATCAGTCCGGCTAAAAAGCTCTGTTACTGGATGGTGGGTCTGCTGATCCTGGTTATCGGAGGGGTCCAGTTCAGGCTTGGGGAATGGGGATGGTTCAGCGATATGGCCTACCTGGTTTTAGCCGTGGAATTACCCCTGTTTTTCATGGCAGTCAAACTTCGGCGTGCGGTATCTTCCAAAGATCTTCACCAAATTAGCACCCTGATCAAAGGCATTATGGGCGCGGGCATCTGCAGCATGTTTTTTTTCCTGATCCGCTGAACATGGGGATTCTTTTATCTGATCCGCTCATTCTGGCATCCGGTTCTCCGAGGCGGAGCCAGCTGCTTCGCCAGGCAGGCATATCCTTCCGGACCAGGGTGCCTGCCGTGGAAGAAACCTTTCCTCTAGGCATGGATGGGCAGGAGATTCCGGCCTGTTTAGCAGAAAAAAAAGCCTGGTCCGTCAAACCGAGCTGCGGGCCACAGGATATAATCCTTGCCGCGGACACCCTGGTGTTTCTGGACGGCCGGATCATCGGCAAGCCATCATACCGGGAAGATGCGATCCAGATGCTGGGAAATCTTTCGGGTCGGATGCACCGGGTCATTACGGGAGTCTGTATCCTGCACCGCGAAAAAAAAACCCTGTTCTCCGCCGTCACGGAAGTGTATTTCCGGGAACTTGATCCAGCGGATATCATATATTATGTGGATCATTACCATCCTTTGGATAAGGCTGGAGCCTATGGTATCCAGGAATGGATCGGGCTGGTGGGCATTGAACGGATTTGCGGAAGTTATTTCAATGTCATGGGATTGCCAGTGAGCCAGGTGATCGGTCAACTCAGGTCATTATCAGGGGAATGATTCCGGAACCGTCCCCGGGTATGGACAGCCGGGAACCCTGATTTCTCCCTCACAGAAGAGCAGTACATCCCATGCAGTTTACCGCTAACCGGAATTCTCCCGGGAGCAAACAGCAGTTTTCCGGGAACATCCTCCAAAATGAGGGGCTTCCGGAAAAAATAAGGACTCCCTGCCACCGGATATCCGGTTTATGGTTGAAGTGCAGGTACCCGCCAGGGCATGAAACTTCGGGTCCGGGGATCGCAGGCTCAGGGTTATTTTTCTTCCAGAATGAACTCATTCGGCATCAGATCAAACCGGTAGGTTTTTTAATGACAGGAGTAACCCGGTATAATCCCTGATCCCTGCTGGTCTTCCCTGGGATGGAAATACCTCATTGGGCAGGGAGAATAAATATAGATGGAGTATCTTTCCTTTTGCTGATGGGGGTTCCAGGCTGAATATCCAGGGTGGGAACTGGT
>DATLTB010000017.1:0-24990 GCA_035533815.1 Chitinophagaceae bacterium | reverse complement strand
TCACTTCCCCCCAGCCATCCTCCCGGGTTAATACCATGGAGCCGTCTGTCATGGCATTTAGTGATTCTTCCCCTTTCAGTGCCATTACTTCCTGAGGGGATGGGTCAAGCTCGGCATCCTGTTCCAGAAAGCTCCCATAGGTATCAGTAACCCGGTGTACCTGCATTACACTGACATCCACGCTAAGGAATTTTGCCAATATCTCATTGCAATTAATATAGCAATCAAGCTGGCCAGAATAAGTCATCAGCTCCTGCATGTAGGGGCTTATCAGAAATCCGTTAAGGGGACCGCTGAAATGATGTGCATTGGCAATCTCTATTTTCCCGTATTTGCAGCGTGTTTTTTTTACGCCTGTCGACGGGTACCTGGCTGAGATTTCTTTCCAGTAGCATTCGACTGAGTTCTACCATAGTCTGATCAAACTGCTTCTCATACTGGTAGAAATCCTTAATCTCATTTAACTTATTAATTTCCTGGTACTTGGAGCGGCATAACTCCAGAAATTCTTGTTCGGTCATCATAGGTTTTAATGTTGGTTTCCTAAAGTTACCTCAAATGGCGACAATTTGGTATGTACCCAATTGTTATGATAGGGAATAAAATAATTCTTAATTTTACATCATGACGTTAATAATTAATCCCCGGAACAAGCAACAAGAAAAGATTGTAAAAGCTTTTCTAAGTAGTCTTGAAATTGGATTTTACTCGGAAGTGGAAGAAGATGCTGCTTTATTGAATGCTATGCAAAAAGGAAGAAAAACATCACTACTCAATAAAACTGAAAAAGCTGATTTCCTGAAGCGCTTAAAGCTGGCAAAGTGAATATTGAAATCCGTTAATCCTTTGAAAAGGATGCAACAAAGCTCTCTGGTGACAGTCAATTGCAATTGAGTAAGGTTATTGAAAATATTACAGCAGCTAAAAAACTCTCAGAATTATCTTCTTGTAAAAAGTTGACTGGAAGTAAGAATGCCTACAGAATTAGGATGGGCAATTATAGAATTGGACTTTTTTTTGTAAATGAAACTGTCGATTTAGTTCGTATATTAAACAGGAAAGAAATTTATAGATATTTCCCATAATGTAAAATTACAACCACCCTTCATATGGATTAGTCGCCATCGGTTCTTTCCATAAGAAGAATCCTTCCTCTCGTACTTATTGAACAATTTAAAAAAGCATTATATATTACCCAGTCAGGTGATGTTCAGAAGTTATATACCGGCGGTTCACTATCAACTCATTTTGGCAGACCTAAAACAGGGAGCGGAGTAAACCTGTTGATTATTTATTTGATCTGGATAGGCCTCGTTATACTATTATTCCCGCTTTGTAAGTGGTATGGAAGATACAAAGAGAGTCATAGGGCTAATCAATGGCTTAGATATTTATAATATACCCTACATGCGACCTAGGGCACCTGATAAATAGCGTTCGATGCGGGTTAAACAATACCAAGAAAACCTATCGAACCCTGTATTTCCCTTCCCCGGAATTTACTTTGGCAATTTGTCTGGACTGCCCATATAAGCCGCTGACTTTATTTTTCAGCTCACCTTACTTCCTTCCGCAGCATGCTCTGTGGCCGATACGAAGATCAGCCGCCCACTGGGTTCTTCGGCCATCAGGATCATTCCCTGGCTTTCGATTCCCTTCATCTTCCTGGGGGCCAGATTGGCGACCAGGGTTACTTGTTTCCCGGTCAGGTCCTCCGGACGAAACTGGGAGGCAATGCCGGAAACTACGGTCCTTTGCTCCGTCCCTAGGTCCACGGTCAGTTTGAGCAGTTTATCCGTTTTTTCCACTTTTTCGGCCTGCACGATGGTGCCGATCCGAAGATCCAGCCTGGCAAAGTCATCGAACTGGATCTGTGGCTTTGTGACCTGGGTGCCCTTACCCTTATCAGAACCTGGTTCCGGATCCTTATTTTCCGCTCCGGTTCCAGGCATGGGCCGGGAAAGGCCTTTATGCAACTTCTCTACCTGAAGGCTCACTTCCTCATCTTCTACTTTTTTAAATAGCAATTCAGGAGCCCGCAAGCTGTAACCAACACTCAGCAGTTTGGAGGACCCTGCATTTTCCCAATCCAGCATCCGGTCCACCACCTTCAACATATGACAGATTTTCTTTGCCGTAGAGGGAAGGAAGGGATTGATCAGGATAGCCAGGTTGGCCGTCAGCTGCAAACAGATATGCAGGCAATTATCCACCTGACTGCGGTTTTCAGCCAGGGATTCTGCTGTTTTAGCCAGTATCCAGGGTTGCTTTTCCTGCAGGTATTTATTTCCGTCCCTGGCCAGGTCCATGACCCTGGACAGGGCATCCCTGAAATGAAAACTCTCCAGGGCATCCTCGATCCTGTTTCTGTAAATCGGTAGGGAATCCAGCATGGCCCTGTCCAGGGCATCCTCGAGATCTTTATGGAATACCGGGACCTTACCTCCGCAAAGCTTGTGCATCAGCACCAGGGTACGGTTGACAAAATTGCCGAAAATGGCCACCAGTTCCCCATTGTTCCGGTCCTGAAAATCCTTCCAGGTAAAATCATTGTCCTTGGTTTCCGGAGCCGTACTGCACAATACATATCTCAGCACATCAGCCTGATCCGGAAAATCCTGCAGATAATCTTTCACCCAGACCGCCCAGTTCCGCGATGTGCTCACTTTTTCCCCTTCAATATTCAAAAATTCATTGGCCGGTACATTGTCCGGAAGGATAAACCCTCCATGAGCTTTTAACATGGCCGGAAAGATGATGCAATGGAAGACGATATTGTCCTTACCGATAAAATGTACCAACCTGGTATCCTCATTTTTCCAATACTTTTCCCAGTCCGTTGTCAGTTCCCGGGTCGCAGAAATATACCCGATTGGAGCATCGAACCATACGTACAGTACTTTCCCTTCCGCATCCGGGAGCGGCACTTTGACTCCCCAATGGCTGTCCCTGGTCATTGCCCTGGGCTGTAGCCCGCTATCCAGCCAGCTCTTGCACTGCCCGTATACATTGTTTTTCCATTCCTGATGTTCCTCAAGGATCCACTGCTTCAGCCAGGGTTCATATTGCTGCAGCGGCATGAACCAATGCCTGGTCTTTCTTTTCACCGGTACCGCATTACTCAGGGTGGAGCGGGGATGGATCAGGTCCTCCGGGCTCAGGCTACTGCCACAGCGTTCGCACTGGTCACCGTATGCCCTTTCAAAACCACAGTTGGGGCAGGTGCCGGTGATATAACGGTCAGCCAGGAATATCCCCTTTTCTTCATCATAATACTGCTCAGTTTCCTTTTCTTCAAACAGCCCCTTTTTATACATGTTCAGGAAAAAAGCGGATGCGGTCTCATGATGTATGGGAAGTGAGGTGCGGGAAAAGATATCAAAGGATATTCCCATCCCTGCAAAGCTTTCACTGATCTCCTGATGGTATTTATCCACGATTACCTGGGGGCTGACTCCTTCCTGCAGCGCCTTGATGGTGATCGGCACCCCGTGTTCATCGGTTCCACAGATAAATTTGACATCGGCGTTCCGGGCCCGCAGGTAACGCACATAGATATCTGCGGGCAGGTAACAGCCTGCCAGATGACCGATATGCACCGGGCCATTGGCATAGGGTAATGCTGCAGTGACCAGGTATCGTTTGAAATTTGCCATTTGAAACCGTCTTCCTATATTGTATGGATATCCAATGCCCGGGTGATTTCAGTAAGAATCACCCGGGCAGTCTGCAAATTAATCAATGCCGGCCACAATGACCAAAATCCCACCCGCCCTTAAGCCCGGTGATACCATCGGGATTACCTGCCCTTCCAGCAAAATCAGCGGAGATGTTGCTGCCTATGCTGCTGAAGTCCTGAAAAGCTGGGGGTTGAAGGTCAGGATCGGCAAAACAGTCGGAGGGGCTTGGAATAACTTCTCCGCTCCGGATGCCGACCGGCGCTCCGATCTCCAGGACATGCTGGACGATCCGGAAATCCAGGCCATCCTTTTTGGTCGCGGGGGGTATGGGATGGTCCGGATCCTGGATGGGCTCAACTTCAAGGCATTTGCTGCGAGACCCAAATGGATTGCCGGATACAGCGATATCACCACCCTGCACATCCATATTTACCATAACTATAAAATAGCTTCCCTGCACAGCCTGATGTGCAGCGGGATCATTCCGGAAACTGCTGGAGGCCCCTTCGTGACCAGCCTGAAAAATGCCTTGTTCGGAATGCCGGCAATCTATACTTTTGATTCAAATCCCCTGAATATATCCGGAGATTGCATCGGACCCCTGGTCGGCGGCAACCTTTCCCTGTTGGCCAATCTCTCCGGAACGGTGTCCTGTCCCAATATGCGTGGGAAGATCCTCTTGCTGGAAGACACCAGCGAATACCGGTATGTGGTGGACCGGATGATGTATAACCTAAAGCGGGCGGGCTGGCTGGAGGGACTGGCTGGAATGATCGTGGGCAGCTTTACGGATTACAGGGACACCTCCACTCCCTTCGGTCAGACCGAACATGAGCTGATCCGGGAACTCGTGAAAGAAGAAGGTTTTCCGGTTTGTTTTGGTTTTCCGGCAGGACACCAGGTGGAAAACTATGCCCTGAAGATCGGAGTGCCCTACCAGCTGAAGGTTGAGGATACCCATTGCCACCTCAGGGAAAAGATCAGCTGACCAGTCTGCCATGAGCATTATTCCACCATACCTAAAACCCGGAGACACCATTGGCATCACCTGTCCTGCAGGATATATGTGCCGCCCGGACATACAACCTGCTATGGACCTGCTCCAATCCTGGGGGTACCGGGTCAGGGTGGGTAATACCATTGATGCCCAGGATTATACTTTTGCCGGATCGGATGACCAGCGGGCGGCAGACCTCCAGGATATGCTGGATGATGATGGCATCAATGCCATCCTGTTCGGCAGGGGGGGCTATGGGACTGTGCGCATCATTGACCGGATAAACTTCAACCGGTTTTACCTGAAGCCCAAATGGTTGGTGGGATACAGCGATATCACCGTGCTGCACTCCCATATCCAGACCCAGATGCATATTCCAACCCTTCATGCAGAGATGTGCATTGATCTGTTATATGGTACCCTTGACCAGTCTGCCCTGTCCCTGCAACGGGCGCTGACAGGGGAAAAATTATCCTATCAGTTTGCCCCCCATCCCCTGAACAGGATCGGGCAAAGTATCGGACTCCTGGTTGGGGGTAACCTGTCCCTGTTGGTTTCTGTTACCGGTTCTGCATCTGAACTGGGGACCTACGGCAAAATACTATTCATCGAAGACGTGGATGAATACCTCTATAATATTGACCGGATGATGTACACCCTGGCACGAGCCGCCAAGCTGGATCATCTGTCTGGTTTGGTAGTCGGAGGATTTACCCGGACTAAAGAAGATGAAACGATACCATTTGGACAAACACCCGAAGAAATCATTGCCGACAAACTGAAGTCATCCGGTTACCCGGTATGTTTCGGTTTCCCAGCGGGTCACCAGCCGGATAATTATGCCCTGAAGCTGGGCATGCCTTACCGACTTTCTGCAGGTATGGACAAATGCACCCTGGAAGAAATTTAATCCTGTGGAAATTCCAGGGTGAAAATGCTGCCCTCCCCCACCTTGCTCTCCACGGCCACCTTCCCCCGGTGGCCTTCCACAATGGCTTTCACGTAAGCGAGCCCCAATCCAAATCCCTTGACATTGTGCAGGTTGCCGGTGTGTGCCCGGTAAAACTTCTCAAATATCTTGGACTGGGTCTCCTTGGTCATGCCTATCCCGTTATCCATTATCCCGATATGGATGCCGTTTTTGGTATTTTCCGTATTGATCCTGATCACTGGGTCGGTACTGGAATATTTGATGGCATTGTCCATCAGGTTGGAAATCACATTGCCGAAATGGACCTCATCGGCCTGGATGAAGGGATTGCTGGCATGCAGCTGGGTGTCCAGTTTCACCCCGATGTGCTGGAGCTGGAGCTGGAAATTATCGATGCATGCTTCTATAGCCTGATGCACATCCACCTGTTCGAAATGGAGTTTGATATCCTTTTTCCCCAGCAACGCCGACTGCAGGATATTTTCCACCTGGGTATGCATTCTCCGGTTCTCTTCCTTGATGATCCCGGTAAAATACCGGATCTTTTCCTGGTTGCCCAATACTTTTTCATTCCCAATCGCATCCACGGCCAGCGATATAGTGGCCAGCGGGGTCTTCAGTTCATGGGTCATATTATTGATGAAATCCGATTTGATCTCGGAGATCTTTTTTTGCCGCAGCATGGTAGATACCGTCAGGGCAAAAGCGGCGATCAGGATCAGGGTGAACAACAGGGAACCCCCGATCATCAGGCTGAGGGAGCGCAGGACAAAATTCGGCGGTTCGGTCAGGATCAGCCAGAAAGTTTCCTGGGCTGGCAAGGCGATGCCAAAACTGGACAGTTCATATACGCAACGTCTCGTTTGCAGGGTATCGGTGGAAGATCGTTGCCAGGCCTGAAGAAATTCCTGGGATTGGATAGGGAAACTGGTCGTGAAGCCGATATTGGTACCCACGGCAAATTCATAGTGGCCCTGCAGGTCCTTTTCCTGCATATATTTCCTTACAATATCATTGATCTCCGATTCCGTATATTTTTCGCTCACCGGATAACTCTGGTTTAAAAAATTGGACCCCAGTTGGTCAGCCAGCAAACCCAGGGCCGGATCATTGGAACTGATTTGCTTTTTAAACCTTTCCAGGGGTACCTTGGCATTGACGAGTTCATCTCCGATCTCATCGGTTACCTCCACTAATTTCTGATCCCATTCTTCTTTTTTCATCACTGCTGCATTCCTGATCCAGCTGACCTGGATAAAAATGATGCTAAGCAGGGAAATCGTGATCAGGGATACAATCAATGGAAATATCTTCTTCATCCTGTAAAATTAATTCCTTAGCTGCATTGGTTTGAAACGGCACCCTTCCCTACCCATGATTTAACACCATTTTAACCTAACCTGAACTTTTGATATGCATTTGGGGCAAAACCCCTTTCTGACGCAACAAATCAGGGGTCTTCAGGATGCATAGTCACTCCGTTCCAAAAAGTTATCCGGCTAAATGGACAGGTGCCAATATTGCAATATATTTGGGCGTTTGAATACCAAATTCCAGCTGTAATGCATGCACCGGTCAAAGGCTGCCTTTTAATTGCTGATCCTTTCCTGAAAGATCCCCATTTTTCCCGGGCTGTGATCATATTATGTGAACATCAGGAAGAGGGAAGCCTTGGATTTGTCATTAACCGCCCGTTGGAACAAACCCTGGACTTGCTACTGCCTGAGATGACCATGGAAAAGATCCATGTGCATTATGGTGGCCCGGTTCAGTTGAATACGATGCAATTTCTTCACCAGTCTCCGCTGCTTGCCGAAGGAAGCCTGGAAATCCTAAAAGGCCTGTATTGGGGAAGCCATTTTGAAAAAGCCATCCGGCTGGTCAATGAAGGTAAGCTATCTGCGAGGCAGATCAGGTTTTTTCTCGGTTATACAGGCTGGGGCACCGGCCAGCTGGACCATGAACTCAAGGAAAAGTCCTGGATTTTATCCAAGGCTAACAGGACAATGGTCTTTGGCATGGAAGAAAAGCAGATCTGGAAAGAATCCCTCCGGAAAATGGGAGATAATTTTGCCATCATGGCTAATTTCCCCCTTGATCCTTCCCTGAACTGAATACAGTATCCTCGTCCAGGAACCTTTTCCTGAACTCCGGTTCAGGGACCATGCAGGCAGCTTCCCTGCCGAAAATCCGGTACCGGGACCTGGCAATCCGGTCGTAAACCCAATCCCTGAGGAAAAGGGGGATGATCTTTAATATATACAGGAGTTTCCAGCCTCCGCCAATCTCTTTTAAAATTTCCAAAGCCGCCGTGGACTTACGCAGACATTTGCCCGCCCGGATATAGATGAATGTGTCCAAATGATCCATTGATTGTCCAAACTGTCGCAGTAATTGCTGACCGGGGACCGATTGCAGGGCAGCGAACCGGAACTTTGCTTTCGGATCCCGCCGGATAACAAACGGTACCAGCCTATTGCATAAGTGGCAAACCCCATCAAACAACAGGATATGGGCATCTTCCATTTCCATGTCAGGTCACCGATTTGAGGGCTTGCTCCAGGTCAGGGTATTTAAAAATAAATCCATGCTTAATCAACCGGTCCGGCAATACCCACCGGCTCTTGAGCACTAACTCGGGTTCGGTACGCAGAAAGAATGCCCCGGTTCCCAATATCCAGGCCGGGACAGGAAATCCGAACCTCACCCCCTTGATCCTGCGGAAGGTCTGCATGAATTGTTTGTTGGTCACCGGATTGGGGGAACTTGCATTATAAATGCCTGACAGGGCTGGGTTTTCCCAGATAAATTGAATGATGCGCACCAGATCATCTATATGCAGCCAGCTGAACATCTGTCTCCCGTTACCCTGCATGCCGCCCAGACCATATTTCACCAGATTTGCATTCATTTTCACCAACCGGGCATTCCTGCCCAGCACAATGGCTGTACGAAGGGCTACCAGCCGGGTTTTTGATAACCGGAATGAAAAAAAAGTTTCTTCCCACCGGGTCGCCACTTCTACGGAAAATCCTTTCCCCAATTCCCCATGCGCTTCGGTCATCTCCCTGTCCAGGGCATCCCTGTAAATAGTGGCTGTGCTCAGATTGATCCAAAGCTCCGGAGGGTTGACACAATTGGATATTGCTTCCCCCAGCTTGCTGGTGGTTTCTATTCTGGATTGTATGATCTCATCCCGGTTCCGTTGATTATACCGGCAATCCACAGATTTGCCCGCCAGGTTAACCACCAGTCCGGAGCCTTCCAGGGAATGGATCAGGGCTTTTTCATCCTTCCACTGCACAAAAGGGGGCCACCGGGATACAATTACCACCTGGTATCCCAGCCTGTTGAACTGCTTGGTCAGGCAGGACCCGATAAATCCGGTTCCCCCCGCCAGCACAATTTTACCCTTCGTTGAATTCACTGATGTAATTATACTACAATCAGGGGATTAATACTTGAAAAAGGAGAATATTATTCATGTAATTTCCGGGTAGACTGGCAAAGGATAATGGGTTTATTCTGCTACTCCAGTTCATTGAATATACTTTTTGAGATTCCCTGTTTTTACCCTTCTCCAGGCAAGGGGGACCTCAAAGATCCTGAAATGGCTAAAGGAACTGAGTATGTGAATGCTAATTTCAATAATTTCAGCTTTTGGAGACCCGAGCTATTATTTCTATCCCGTTATCGCAATAAAGATTTTTACAGATCCCTGTTCATCAGATGAATCAGTCCCTGTGGCAACTTAATTCACCACCGGAATGGCTCCCTCTACCAGGATAGTGGCTTTATTGTCCAGGACTTCCAGGAATCCTCCCTTGATCTGGTAATAGGAGAAATTATGCTTTTCATTCAGCACCTTGAGTTTGCCTTCAGCCAGGGCAGCAATAATTGGCGCATGTTTTTCCAGTACCTCAAAGCTGCCATCAATGCCTGGCATCTGAAGGCCATAAACCTCTCCGGTGAATACTTTCCTTTCGGGTGTCAATATCTCCAGGTGCATGATGGTACAGGGAATTTGGCTTATTAATTTTTTGCTGCAGCTTCCAGGAGTTTTTTCCCTTTCTCCATGGCATCATCCAGGCTGCCTACCAGGTTAAAGGCCGCTTCCGGAAATTCATCTGCTTCTCCATCCATGATGGCATTGAACCCCCGGATCGTTTCTTCAATGGGAACCAGTACCCCTTTCAGACCTGTGAACTGCTCAGCTACATGGAAAGGCTGGGAAAGGAAGCGTTGTACTTTACGGGCCCTGGATACGATCTGTTTGTCCTCATCACTGAGTTCATCCAGGCCGAGTATGGCAATGATGTCCTGGAGTTCTTTATACCGCTGCAGGATCTGCTTGACCCTTTGTGCACAATTGTAATGGGCTTCCCCTACAACCAGGGGGCTGAGTATCCTGGACGTGGATTCCAGGGGATTGACCGCAGGATAAATCCCCAGATCGGCAATTTTTCGGTCCAGGACCGTAGTGGCATCCAGGTGGGAGAAGGTAGTAGCCGGTGCCGGATCAGTCAGGTCATCTGCAGGCACATACACCGCCTGGACCGAAGTGATCGATCCATTGCGGGTGGAGGTGATTCTTTCCTGCATCAGCCCCATCTCAGTGGCCAGGGTGGGCTGATACCCTACAGCGGAAGGCATCCGTCCAAGCAAGGCAGAAACTTCAGAACCTGCCTGGGTGAACCGGAATATATTATCTACAAAAAAAAGGATATCCTTGCCTCCTCCTGAACTGCCGTCCCCATCCCGGAAATATTCTGCCACAGTCAGTCCTGACAAGGCCACCCTGGCACGGGCACCCGGGGGTTCATTCATCTGGCCGAACACCAGGGTGGCCTGGGACTGGGCCAATTGTCCCCGGTCTACCTTGCTCAGATCCCAGGATCCGGACTCCATGCTCTTTTTGAATTCCTCGCCATACCTGATGACATTGGATTCAATCATTTCCCGGAGCAGGTCGTTGCCTTCCCGGGTCCGTTCACCCACACCCGCAAAGACCGATATGCCGGCATAACTCTTGGCAATATTATTGATCAGTTCCATGATCAGCACGGTCTTACCCACTCCTGCTCCCCCGAACAAGCCAATCTTTCCCCCCTTGGAATAGGGTTCGATCAGGTCGATCACCTTGATTCCGGTGAACAGGACTTCCGAATCGGTAGCCAGATCTTCAAAGAGCGGAGGCGTGCGGTGAATCGGCAATCCATTGGCATTGGAAATGGGTCCGATCCCGTCAATGGCCTCTCCGACGACATTGAACAACCTGCCCCTGATCTGTTCCCCTACCGGCATGCGGATCGGGGTACCCAAGTCTTCCACTTTCATTCCCCGGACCAGGCCGTCCGTGGAATCCATCGCCAGACAACGTACGCTGTCCTCCCCCATGTGCTGCTGGGCTTCCAGGATGAGTTTCTGTCCATTGTCCCGGATGACTTCCAGCGCATTGAATATCTCCGGTAATTCCGACTCCCCTTCAAAATACACGTCCACTACCGGTCCGATGATTTGTTTGATTTTACCCACACTTGGCATTAAAACAAAATTTATAGAGAAATAATTTTAATATTACTTTGAAAAATCCGCGCAAAGGTAAGGGGTATCCATCAAATTTACCACAATATCCGGATTGATTTTCTGCAGGCTGAACTTATCTGCCACCGGTCCCATAACCTGAAGGATCATTTGCCCTTGACCACACAGGGGTAAGGATTATCCTTGTCCCCTGTCCCCAATTTATGGTCAGTATAACAAAAATTCATTTCCTCGCTGGTGATCCGCCTGACCTGAAGCTGGATGCTCATCCCCCTCCTGCTGTCAGGTGCCCCCGCTGTCTTGCTGCTCAGCGGGGATACTTCACTGATATTCACCGTTTCTGTCTTGAAAATGCCTCCCCCCTTGGTTCGGTATTGGATGTCAACCTGGACATTATCCAGGGTAAAACCGGTTTGATTGCTGACAATGATATCCAGGCCATGTATACCCCCCAGGAATCCCGTTTTATAATTGCTGGCAGAAATATGTATAAAATTCTTCCAGTTCTCCCGATAGTATTGACCTTCATCCACATAATTGGTCTGACCCTGGTTCACATAATCCTGATGGCTGAGCAATTGCTGGTATCCCTTGTTTAGCTGTTCCTTTTGCTGTTGGATATTATTATAATCGGTGACCAGCTGCCGGTTTTTAGCGGAAAGTTGATCCTTCCGGTGCAGTTCATCGCGGTACAATGCAGCAAACAGGATAACCAACAAGGTCAATAGGGCAATTAATATGTTTTTCAGCTTTTGCATCCAGATCCGGAAATTAGGCTTATCTGGCTGAAATTACCCTTTTTAGCAATAAGGTAATCTGTAGTTCCCTTTTTTCAAACACGCGTTTTTGGCAAAATCCTGTATTTTTTAAAAATTGTATTTTAGCCTGAACTAAACTGATTTTCATGATGGACATGGTGCCCGTGGTGGATGGGGAAACCGCCCGATGCTTTCTTCAGCTGCCTGTGGAACTCTACCGGACTGACCTGAACTGGATCCGGCCCCTGGATAAGGATATCCGGGAAGTTTTCGATCCCGGGAAAAATAAAACTTTCCGCCATGGGGAGTGCCAGCGCTGGATCCTGAGGGATGAAGCCGGGAAGCACATCGGCAGGGTGGCTGCTTTCGTGAATAAAAAATACAGGAACAAGGGTACGGATTTCCCGGTAGGAGGCATGGGATTCTTTGAATGTATCGACGATCAGCAAGCTGCCAATATGCTGTTTGATCATTGTCGCAGCTGGCTGCTGGACAGGGGAATGGAAGCCATGGATGGTCCGGTCAATTTCGGGGAGCGGGACAGGTGGTGGGGTCTGGTCGTGGATGGATACCATAAACCCCTGTACTGCATGAACTATAACCCCCCTTATTACCGGAAGCTTTTTGAGAACTATGGATTCCGCGTATATTTTAATCAGGTCTGCTTCGGCATGCGGGTCGATACCCAGCTCCAGGAAAAGTATTTCACCAGGCATGCCCAGCTGGCCAGTGACCCCGGCTTCCGGGCAACCCAGATTGATAAAAGGAAGCTGAACCGGTTTGCGGAGGATTTTAGCATCATTTACAACAAAGCCTGGGCAGGTCATGGGGGAAACAAAAGCATCGAAAGAAAACAGGCCCTGACCATTTTCAATGGCATGAAAAAGGTCATGGATGAGAAGCTGGTATGGTATGTCTATTATAAGGATGAACCCATCGCATGCTGGCTCAATCTGCCTGACCTGAATGAATATTTCGGGATGCTGAACGGTAAATTCGGGCTCCTGCAAAAACTTCGGTTCCTCTGGATGATGAAGCGGGGAAAAAGCAAAAAATTTGTCGGGCTGGTATTTGGCATTGTCCCTGAATTCCAGGGTATGGGCGTGGATGCCTATATGATCGTGGAAGGATCCAGGGTGATCCAGTCCAGCTCAGGCTATGAGGAATATGAGATGCAGTGGATCGGGGATTTCAACCCAAAAATGATCAATATCGCGGAAAGCCTGGGAACCAGCCGGAACAGGACCCTCGTCACTTACCGGTTCCTGTTTGACCGGGACAGGGAGTTCCGCAGGCATCCCATGTTATCCTGAAGGCGCAACGGTTAATCCCGGTTCGTCAGGATGATCTTACTTTTTTTCCCCTCGGAAAGCAATTCAATGCTGCGCTTTACAAAATCGGTCAGTTCGGCACCGGTAAGCAGGTGCTGGGAAAGCAGGGCCAGGTCGGACAGGTTCTTGACCAGCTTCCCTTGTTTATCCTTGTCCTTTTCGCTCAGTACCTGCTGGTAAACGGGATGATTGGCATTCACGGTCATGGTGATATCATCCGGCAGGTTACCATAGAAGTTCATCCCTCCTCCACCCATGGATGCCATATCCTTCATCCTGCGCATGAATTCCGGCCGGGTCACGATCACCGGTTGTACCTCCGGGTTCAGCCCCTTGATTTCCACTTTGATGTGTGTGGAAGGCACCTGAAGTCCGAATAACTCCTTGAGCTTGCTTTCCTGCGCTGAACTGAGCAGGTTTTCCGTTTTTTCATCCTTGTTGATCAGGTTTTCCGCAATATCCGCGTCCACCCGGGTGAACCGGGTATTTTCCCACTTCATCTCCATATTATTGATGAAGGCGGTATCCACGAGGGTATCCATCCGGACGATCTTATATCCCTTTTCCCTGGCTGCCTGGATATAGCTGTCCTGCTGCACCGGGTCATTGGTATACAGGATGACCAGCTTATTGTCCTTGTCGGTCTGCAGGGCAGCAGTAGCGCTGCGGTATTCCTCCAGGGTATAGAATTGGTTGGATCCTGCGTCCTGGAATAGGTGGAATTTGATCCCTTTTTCCAGGAATTTTTCCTCTGTCATCATGCCATACCGCACAAAAAGGCCGATATGCTCCCATTTTTCTTCAAACTCCTTTCGTTCATTGCGGAACATCTCATCCAGCCTGTCGGCTACCTTCCTGGTGATATGATTATTGATTTTCTTCACATTGGGATCACCCTGCAGGTAGCTGCGGCTGACATTCAGGGGAATGTCCGGGGAATCGATCACCCCATGGAGCAGCATCAGGAATTCCGGAACGATATCCTTGACCTCATCAGTGACAAAAACCTGGTTGCTGTACAGGTTGATCCTGTCCTTCTGGATCTCAAAGGATTTCTTGATCTTGGGGAAATACAGAATCCCGGTCAGGTGAAAAGGATAATCCACATTCAGGTGGATCCAGAAAAGGGGAGGTTCGGTGAAAGGATACAACTCTTTATAAAAATTCTGGTAATCCAGAGAGGTTAGCTCCGTGGGCTTCCGGGTCCAGGCGGGAGAAGTATTGTTGATCTGTTTGTCTTCGAACCGGACAGGGATAGGCAGGAATTTGCAGAATTTTTCCAGGATCCTGCTGATCCGCTCTGATTCCAGAAACTCCTTGCTGTCCTCGCTGATATGCAGGATGATATCCGTTCCGCGGGTGAGCTTTTCGGTTTCCTCCAGGGTAAATTCCGGGTTGCCGCTGCAGGCCCAGCGAACTGCCGGGGCATCTTTTTTATAGGATTTGGTGAGAATCTCCACCTGGCTGCTGACCATGAATGAGGAGTAAAATCCCAGGCCAAAATGCCCGATGATATTGGATTCGTTTTGCCCTTTGTATTTGTCGAGGAAATCCTCAGCCCCCGAAAAAGCCACCTGGTTGATATACCGGTCCACTTCATCGGCGGTCATTCCAATGCCTTTATCCGAAACCGTGATGGTCCCTTTTTCCTTGTCCAGGCTGATCTCGATGTCCAGGCTGCCCAGCTCCCCCTCCACCTCGCCCAGGCCGGACAGGGTTTTCAGCTTCTGTGTGGCATCCACGGCATTGCTGACTAATTCCCGGATAAAGATCTCATGGTCCGAATACAGGAATTTCTTGATGATGGGAAATATATTCTCGGTTTGTACCCGGATGGCGCCTGTTTGCATAATGGACCCTTTAATTCGGGTCAGAGTCCCAAAGTTTATGCCACCGGATCAGGTCTGCCAACTTGGCAAGCGATTTTCAAGCATATCCGGGTAAAAAAATCTAAAGTATTTATATAAATTGCTAATTATCAAAATACTATGAATAATTTATTTTTTATCCTCCGCTATCATGATTTTCACTGGAAATTCCTATCTTTGCAGTCCTAAAAAATATCTTCCATCCAAAACAGGGAAACCATATGAATTATGAATTGATGGTGATTTTCACCCCGGTCTTTTCCGAGGATGATTATAAAACCTCCCAGAAAAGGTATGCGGACTTCGTGACAGAAAACGGAGGAAAAATCGTGCAGGAGAATCCCTGGGGAATGAGATCACTGGCTTATCCGATCGGTAAAAAGACCACGGGCATGTATTGGGTACTGGAATATGAAGCCCCCTCCGACTTCAATGACAAACTGACGATACAACTTAACCGGGATGAACATGTATTGCGCTACCTGGTCACCTTACTGGATAAATATGCCGTAGTGTATAATGCCAGAAGGAGGAAAAATACTAAAGCCGAAATCCAACAATCAGAAGCCTGACTATGCCGATAAAACAAGAAATCAAGTACCTGACTGCCTCTAAGGCAGTGAAAAGAACGAAAAAATACTGCCGTTTCAAGAAAATGGGGATCAAGTATGTGGATTATAAGGACGGGGAATTCCTGAAGAAGTTCCTGAATGAACAGGGAAAGATGCTTCCCAGGCGGATCACCGGCAATTCCCTGAAATTCCAGCGCAAGGTAGCCCAGGCCATCAAAAAAGCCCGGCAGATGGCCCTGCTCCCCTATGTCACCGATCTTTTAAAGTAGCCCAATGGAAGTCATTTTAATACAGGATGTCAATAAACTTGGACACCAGCACGACCTGGTGAAGGTCAGGAACGGTTATGCCCGGAATTTTCTCATTCCCCGTAAAATGGCTATCGAAGCCAATCCGGGCAATCAGAAACAACTGGAGGAAAGGATGAAAGTAATCAAATTAAAGGAAGACAAGCTGGTGGCTGAAATTGCAAAAGTGAAGGAAGTCCTGGCAGAATCCCCGGTAAGGATCGGGGCCAAGGTCGGCGCTTCTGAAAAAATATTCGGTTCCGTGACCTCGGTCCAGATTTCCCAGGCCATCAAATTGCAGAAAGGCTATGAGATCGACCGCCGTCGCATTCAGATCCTCGATGAAGTGAAGGAACTGGGTACCTACAGGGCGAAGGTGGATTTCGGCAAGGGCAATGAAATGGAAGTCATGTTTGAAGTAGTCGCAGAATAACTAAAAAAAATATCGTAAAAGCCCCCGTACCCGGGGGCTTTTCTATTTCAGGACCGGGGTCCTTTACCCTTTTATATCCAGGGGAATATTTAGCTTGATGCTGAAATCGCGCCCCATATTAAAAATGCCCATCCTTCCCGTGGCAGGGTTCACCGGCAGGTACTTGAACCGGCTTAAATGATTCTGATACGCCAGGTTGGTGAGATTATCCACACCAAGGTACAGGCTGAACAGCCGGTTTGTTTTTCCCATGATATCGGCACCCAGCTCCAAATTCAGCAGGGTATACCCAGCAGTGGGTGTTTCCGTCCCATAAGCGGTAAATGCATCATGCTGGGCCCAGTTAATATCCAGTTCTGCCTCCAGATACATATTCCGTATGGTCCTGCCCTTTTTGAGGAACTCCCCCCTCAAATCGGACATCCACCTGGGAGGCGGCATGAAGGGCAGGTACCGGGTGGAATCCGTGGCATCCGAAGCGGTCCCCCTCACCAGGGAGAAAGTGTTTTTGAAATGCAGCCAGTCCAGCGGATGGGGATGAAGATCGATCATCAGCTCCCCGCCATACAAATTGGCATTGGTCTGCACATCCTGGTATGCAATATAGCCCTGGGCATTATCCAGGACTGGTATGGAATCCTGACCGGAAGCGGACAATAGTTTGCGGGCAAAAATATAATGGCTGATATGGTTGTAAAATAAATCAGCGCTGAAAGTGAGGTGCAGGGCGGTATATATGATACCTGCATCCCCCTCAGTGCTGGTTTCTGCCTTCAGCTGGTTATTGCCATATTCATACCTGATGGTCCCGTCATGCACCCCGTTGGCAGCCAGTTCAGAGGCATTGGGCGCCCGGAACCCCCGGGCCAGGTTGGCTTTGGCCGTGAACCGGTCCGAGAGGGCATAGCTCATCCCCACGCTGCCCGAAAAACTGGCAAAATTACGGGTGAACCCATTGAATTTCATGACAGCCCCGGGATTGGATTTCGATGTGGGTGTCCCCGTGCTGTCCAGATAAAGCTGCTTGGCCTGCATATACCGGTTATCGAACCTTAAACCTCCGCTCAGGGTCAGGGAACCCCAGGTTTTTTTAGTCATGCCGAATATGCCGAAATCGAACAGGTTATACTGGGGAATGAGGAACTCAGTGCCCTGATTGAAATTATTCTGCTGCATTCCATTGATGCCGAAAACAGATTCCCATCCTTGAACCACCGGAAGATAATATTTCAGGTCATAATCCACCGTCTTCAGTTTCAGGTCAAGCCCGGGGGTATTGGGTGCCAGGATGTTGGCATACTCCCTTCGCTGACTGACCTGATAGCCCAGGGTAAACGCTATCCTTCCGGTGTTGGCCAGGTAGAATTCATTGTCCAGGATCAATTTCTTGTGCTGGACATTTTGCCTGGAAATATAGGGCTGGTACGATAAAAAGTCACCGGTAGTCGCCGGAACCAGGGAATCTATGCCGTTGATATTCATATCTTTTGTGAATGCTCCGGTGTTATCCCGGCTCCCAGCCGGTATTCCCAGGTGCTCGTCAAAGGAAGCGAACTCCAGCCGGGAATGGCCCCAGCTGCGGTTCACCCCCAGGTATCCCCCGTAATCTGCATTCTGGAATTTGGAATTGAACACATAGCCGTCATAGTTGTCCCGGTAGTCATGGGCCTGTTTCCCAGTACCATAGACATTCCAGTAGATGCCGTTCAGGTTTCCGGCGATATTTCCGTTATAAGCGACCATCCCGTTGTTGGTCAGGTAATTGGCATTGATATTCCCCTGGATAGTTCCGGCGGGCAATGGCTCATTGGAAATGATATTGACTACCCCGGCCAACCCATCTGAACCATACAGCAGGGATGCGGGTCCTTTCAGGATTTCAATGCGGTCCACATTATAGTCATCGATTTCCACCCCGTGCTCATCTCCCCATTGCTGTCCCTCCTGACGGATGCCGTCATTAACGACCACTACCCGGTTATAGCTGAGGCCCCGGATGACCGGTTTTGAAATAGCCGGACCCGTGGTTACCTCATCAACTCCGGGCTGTTTGGCAATGGCATCAATGATATTAGTGGACACATTTTGCTCCAGGTACCGGCGATTGATCACGGTGATGGGTGTCGGATTCTTGCTGGCTTCGGTGGCCATGCTTAAGCCGGTAACCACGACCGTTCCCTGTTCCAGCACCGAAGGAGTCATAATGAAATTTTTCACGGTGGTATTGCGGATCGTCACTTCACTGGTGAGGGTCTTGTACCCGATGTACCGCACTTCTACCAGGTAGATCCCAGCAGGCAGGTTCTTCAGGGTATAGTTGCCCTGATTATCCGTGATGGCGCCTGACTGGAGGTCCGGGATACTGACGGTAGCTCCCGGCAAGCCATTTTTTGTGGAATCCGTAATCCGGCCAGTCAGGATATTGCTATTCGTAGTTGATGCCCAGATGTCTGAATGGAAGATCAATACGAATATAAATAAACAAAATATATGTTTCATGTGCAACGGTGTTAAATTAAAAAATCAATACTGAAATACAGGAAATAGGAAAATAGATCAGGACCGGACCGGAGGAGCTCGCAGGGAAGGTCCGTCCTGGAAGATCTCATGATAGCTGTCCGGGATATTGATGAGAAGATTTTGAAAGAATAATTGTTCCGAGATAACCGGAGCGGTGGTGTCCGCCATATAATGGGAAAGGACAATATGGAGGAACACACAATGGATATGCCGGGGACTGAACCGGGCATCCTGATGAATGGAATCAATGGTATCCTGATGGTTGGCAAACAACTTGTGTAGAAAATCCGGTGGGGTGGTACTGAAAAAAAATACCACCAAAATAACCAGGGATACTATTTTCTTAAAGGACTGACTCAATTTCCGGATTATTTTTTTACCCGGCAAAGTTAAGGCAAATGGGTTAAAATATATTTCCGCACTTTAACAGCGCGGATTACCCGATGGGATGATCGGAAGATAAGGAGTAGCTTCTTTATTCCAGGCCCCAGGACTGCAGCCTGTGCATGGATACCTACCTCATTAAAAAAATATCCCTCAAATGAGGTGTTTGTCAGGCTGACCTGACCAGGACCGAAGGTTGGTTTTGACCTATTTTGCGATCTGCCCTGAAAAATAACCCTGCACGCTGCAAAGTATTTGGATGCAGGATCCTAAAACAGGCATATTTACTGAAGGTGCTCAATCACTCCGGCAATACCCTGGCCTCCTCCTACACAGGCAGTCACCAGACCATATTGCTGATGGGTCCTTTTCAGGTCATTTAACAACTGTACGGTCAATTTGCTCCCGGTGCATCCCAATGGATGTCCCAGGGCAATGGCTCCCCCGTTAATATTCACCTTGGCCGGGTCAAGTCCCAGGGCCCGGATAACGGCCAGGGACTGGGAGGCAAAAGCTTCATTGAGCTCGACCAGGGCGATCTGGTTCAGGGTTATACCCGCCTGCTTCAGGGCTTTGGGAACTGCTTCTACCGGTCCCATGCCCATGATCCGGGGATGGACTGCTGCTACGGCACAGCTCACCAGCCTGCCAATAGGTTTGACCTTCAGCTCCGTACACTTTTTCTCACTCATCAGGATCACAAAGGATGCGCCATCTGAGGTCTGAGAAGAGTTCCCAGCAGTCACGCTGCCCCCTGCAGCAAATACGGGTTTAAGACCGGCCAGGGCTTCCGGGGAAGTATCCGCCCTTGGTCCTTCATCCTTGTCCACCGTAAAAAGGCGTTGCTGTTTTTTGCCGGAATTGTCCACATAGACTTCTTCCACTTCAATGGGTAAAATACCCTCCTTAAAATATCCTTTATCCAGGGCATTAAGGGCTTTGCGGTGCGATTGAAAGGCAAACATATCCTGGTCCTCCCTGCTTATCCGGTATTCGGATGCCACGGCTTCCGCAGTCAATCCCATACCCAGGTAATAATCAGGTGTGGCAGAGGCAACCCGGTAATTAGGGACGGTTTTCCATCCGGCAACCGGGACCAGGCTCATGCTTTCCGTACCTCCGGCGATGATGCAGTCTGCCATGCCGCAGGTAATCTTGGCATGACCGATGGAAATCGATTCCAGGCCGGAAGCACAATACCGGTTTACCGTCATTCCCGGAACCCCTGTGCCCAATACCCGGACGGAGATCATACGGCCGATCTGGAGTCCCTGTTCGGCCTCCGGCACGGCATTGCCTACGATCAGGTCATCCACTTCAGCAGGATCCAGCTGAGGCAAAGCGTTCAACAGTCCCCTGATCACTTCCACAGCCAGATCATCAGGCCGGTAAAACCGAAAACCTCCCCGTTTGGCCCGGGTGACTGCGGTCCGATAGCCTGCTACCAGGAAAGCTGCCTGCATATACTTAAAAAATTGACCGGGAACCAGGTTAAAATGATCGGCAGGACGTGAATTGAATAGCTCATTCCCCCATAAGGAAATCAGTATGGGAGAAATTTACGAATAAGAAAACACCCTGCTATTGATTTGCAAAATCTATTTCCGGCTATACCCCGATTTTGCTCACATGAAAAACTGTTCGGAAACCACTTTCCCATCCTTGACCTGATACACGCAAAGTTCATCCATGTTCGCGCGTCCCTGTCCCTTCATCGTAATATCCATACTTAGGGTAAAGGCAAAGCAGTTTCCCGTAACCAGGGGATCGGAAACTTTGATCCCGTGGATTTTTTCCACCATGCCTTCAAACTGGTGACCTTTTGCAATGATCGCAGCCAATCCTTTTTGCTCCTTGGCGAAGGCAGGGGAAGCTTCGGGTTCGATGCTGATCACATCATCAGCAAATAATTCCTTTTGGGCTTTTTCAAACTGACCCTGGCCGCAAAGGGCAGCCAGACGTGCAGCGATCTGAGTGGTAGATTCCATAATGAGTATAATGTTTAGTCCGTAATATACAAAGGTACCTATATATTATTTGGACCAATCTACAAAACAAATATCGAATTTATCCAACTAAGGACCAGATGGTCCACGACAAATTTCCCTATTTTGGATAAAATGAGTAATTTGGCTTAAAAAGGCCATGAAGTTATTAAGCAAGCAGGAGAACAAAGAGCTCATGCTGGACCGCATGAGTTACTACCTGGATAAGTTCCTGGAATCGAGTGAGAATAAAGAAATAAAAAGATTTGATTATGAGGAGAAATTCATTGCCGTGATGCGGATGGCAGAACAGGAAATTTTTCAATTATCCTTAGGCACAGCCCCCAAGAGTAAAAATCTAAAAAAAAACTCCTAAGCAACGTAGGCTATGTGGTGGTGGATAAACGCCACCCCATAGCCCAGACCAATGGAGGATTCGGCATAACGGCTTTTATGCAGGAGCTGATGTGCTATGTAGGGCAGGATAGGGTATTCAAGGATGCCTCTCAATTATTAAAGCGCTTGACGGGGGTGGAGGTAAATGCCAAGCAAATAGAGCGGGTATGTCATTTCTACGGTCAGCAACTGGAATCTACCCTGTATGGAAAAGATTATGTCTCTCCGTTGGCTGGGGAGATACAAAAAGAACAGACAAGGGGGTCATTAAAAAGATATTATATATTGATGGATGGTTCCATGGTATTTACCCGGGAAAAGCAATGGAAGGAGATTAAGTTAGCCAGGATATTCCGGGAGGATAAGCGGGTGGACCGCACAGGGGTAAACCGCAATATGATCACCTCTTCCCAGTTTGTTGCCCATTTAGGGGGGCATGAGCAGTTTTGGGACAAACTGGATTGCCATATTGCCGAGATACCCAGTAAAAGACGGGTTTTCCTTTGTGATGGAGCCTGCTGGATCTGGAACAGGGTGGAGGACAGCTATCCGGAAAGCATTCAGATTGTGGATTTCTACCATGCTAAAGAGCATCTGTCCGATGCAGTAGATCCCATATTCGGAAAGCAAAAAGCACAAAAGCATGCCTGGTTGGTAATACAGGAGAACCTGTTGTTTAAAGACGACGTGCAGGCTGTGATCAAAGAACTGAGCTGGCTGGCTAAAAAATATCCCAAACAAGCAGATGAACTGAAAAAGGAAGTCAACTATTTTACCACTCACATTTCCAGGATGCAGTACGGAAGCTTCCGTAAACAGAATTTACTGATAGGTTCAGGGCCTATCGAATCAGCCAATAGACAGGTGATTCAGCAGCGACTGAATCTCTCGGGGCAGCGATGGACCAAATCAGGGCTCCAATACATGGCTAACCTGAGATCCACCTATCTAAGCGGGCAATGGAAGCTAGTTCAGGAATTGATCAATAATCCTCAATAAAGGATAATTTGTCGTGCACCCTACCTAAACGCACCCATTTCCCTTTATCTCAAACCTTCAACAAAAAAACCTCCTGCAAATAGCCGGGTACGAAGGAACATATTGAATATATCCAAACTCATGCGGTATTTTAATTAGTTACTACTGGCTTAAGCAACGTTCCGGTCCAACACAGGTGCGAAGCGTTTCTTTTAAACTGATAAATCCGGACCGATTTACAACCAAAAATCACACTATAATGTGATTAATGATATTTCCGGCTGTTAGTTTATCAAAATAATAAAAAATCACACTATAATGTGATTATATAAATATTATTAGCCAAAAAGTACTATCTTTACGTCAAAATCACAATATAATGTTAGTCAAAGATGTAGGCAAGGCCATCCTGGATAGAAGGAATGAGTTGAAAATAACCCAACCCCACCTGGCGGAACTGGCGGGAGTTAGTGTGAATTCCCTCTATAAAATAGAAAGAGGGCAATCCAACTCCACGCTGGAACTTATTGAAAAAATTACAGAGGTGTTGGGACTGGAAGTGAAATTGGAAGTAAAAAAAGTAAAGCTGTAAACCCATGCGAAGCCTTGAAATATACAGGAACCATGAGCTGGCCGGGATACTGAAGGAAGAAAATACAAAAAGCTATTCCTTCAGGTATGCTGATACCTGGTACGCCGACCCGGGGAAACCAGCTGTCAGCTTAACCATGCCTAAAACGCAGCAGGAATATCATTCGGATCATTTATTTCCTTTTTTCTACAACATGTTGTCCGAAGGCGTCAACCGGAAACTCCAAAGCAGGACATTGAAAATAGACGAGAAGGATGATTTTGGATTGCTGGCCGCCACCGCGCAATATGATACCATTGGTGCTATCACCGTTAAACCCGTTATAGTATGAATCTGCAGGAATTAAAATATTGTCCCGGCACGCTGGCCGAGGGATTTGATACCTACAGCCCCGCTTTCCTGCGCCGGATGTTCCATGGCCGGAAGGTCAGTCACATCCTGCCTTATGACGCCCCGCAAAAGAATGAGGAAGATGCCGAAAAATTCATGGAGAACCGTAAGCGGATTTCGATATCCGGGGTACAGGAAAAATTATCCTTATTGCTCGAAAAAAATAAGTTACGCCTGACAGAGGAAGGGGAACAGGGCACCTATATATTAAAGCCCGTTCCAAGGGACCTGAAAAAAGTGGACCAGGTACCTGCCAATGAGCACCTGACCATGCAGCTGGCTGCACAGGTATACGATATCCCGACCGCAGACAACGGGATGATTTTTTTTAAAGATGGCTCACCGGCCTATATCACCCGGCGCTTTGATGTAAAAGAAGACGGAACCAAATGGAGTAAGGAAGATTTTGCCACGCTGGCCGGAAAGACCAGGGAGAGCGGCGGGGTCAATTTCAAATATGAATATTCGTATGAGGAAGCCGCTGCCCTGATCGTAAAATACGTGCCGGCATGGCGGGTGGAAATAGAAAAGTTTTTCTCCCTCGTGGTATTCAATTATTTATTTTCCAATGGGGATGCACATTTAAAAAATTTCGCATTGCTGGAAACTAAAAGCGGCGATCATTTTTTAAGCCCGGCATATGATCTGGTCAATACAAGGATACACGTGGACGATAGCGATTTTGCATTGGATAAAGGACTCTTCTCTGATAACTTTGAATCGGCCGCTTTTAAAAAATCACACCATCGGGGGCAGGAAGATTTTTTAGGGTTTGCAGGAAGGATCGGGATAGAAAAGAACCGTGCCCAGAAACTATTAGAGCCTTTTTTGTCAAAGCAGGAAAAAGCGGATCAGCTGATAAATAGCTCTTTCCTTAATGATGCGACGAAACGGGCGTATGCCCTTAACTACAGCACGAAGCGAAACAGCCTGGATAAGATATAGTCAGGCAATCCTTCTCTGAAACAATATGGTGTAGTTGCAGCATTCCTTAGCAAGATCTCGGTTGAAATACAGTTCTACCGTCAGCATAGTAAGTGGAATTCAGTTGTTTTAAATAATATCCTGGTTCATTAAAATTGCGTTTTTGAAATAATTAGTTCTTTGAAAGTATTGTCAGTATTGAGTTTGCGATGAATTTTTGCTTAAGACGATTTGAATTTTAAAAGTGAATATTTTTCGTATTTTCTGCAAATGAATTAATTGTAAACTACCCTGCACCAAGAGTGCAGGGCGTTCAATGTGCCAATTGGCGATTGAACTTTAAACCTTGATTATGCACAGCACAGCTATACAAACCAGATTTTTCGGGCGAGTTTACACACACCCCAAGTGTAGCAATAT